>UQXS01000033.1 GCA_900545125.1 uncultured Ruminococcus sp. | reverse complement strand
CGTGCCCTCAGCCGTTACCAGCGCAGCCATAAGCACTGCCTGAGCATCTGTCGGAAATCCGGGATGCGGCATTGTCCTTATCCTGTCCCTGACCGCTTTTAGTCTTGAACCGCTGCGCAGATAGATCCTGTCGTCCCTCGCATATATACTGCATCCCGTCTGCTCAAGCACTGACAGGAACGGTTCCATTTCGGTAACGCAGGCGTTTGTAAGTATGATCTCGCCCCGTGTCGCAGCAGTCATGGAAAGATAAGTAGCTCCTGCAATACGATCGGGCATTATGCTGTATTCGCAGCCGTGAAGCCTTTTTTTGCCCTTGATTACGATTCTGCTTTCACCGTCTCCGGAAATATCAGCACCGCAGGCTCTGAGGAAACCGCACAGATCACAGATCTCCGGTTCTCTTGCCGCATTGTTGATAACAGTCTCACCTTCCGCCGTAACAGCACAGAGAATTATATTTTCCGTTGCTCCCACCGACGGGAACGAAAGGGATATCCTTGCTCCTCTTGCGCTTCCGGACTGAGTTCTGCATATTATCCTGCCGCCTCCGTCACGGATATCCACGCCCATTTTACGCAGTGCAGCAAGATGCATATCAATAGGACGAGGCCCGAGTTCACATCCCCCCGGTACACTTACGGAACATTCTCCCGTACTGCCCAGCATTGCGCCCATAAAAATTATAGAGGAGCGCATTTCACGCATAAGAGCTTCGGAAATAACCGTTTCACTTATCACCGACGAGTCGATAACAGCCGTATTTCCGGAAAAATTGCATCTGCATCCCACACAGTTAAGTATTCTTGCGGCAGAGTACACATCAGTAAGCTTAGGGCAGTTGTGAAGCGTACACTCCCCTCTGCAAAGCAGTGAAGCTGCCATTATGGGCAAAGCGCTGTTTTTGCTGCCCTGAAGTGACAGTTCTCCTCTGAGACGTCTGCCGCCGTTTATAATCAATTTCTGCATTATACCACCTCACAGCATTTTTTGTATATTATGCTGCAGGCAGATTATATGTGAATTTTCAGCTTTTCTTTTTCAGCAGTTTTTCGACTACTGCAAGGATACGTTCATTTGTATCGCTGAGATGAAGATCAGCGGCACACTGCGACATTATCTCTATGGTATCGGGCGAATTATACAGACGCTCTATTTCTCCGATTATCTTTTCGTTTGTAACGTCTTTCTGCTCAATAACAACGGCAGCTCCCGCCTTGCCGAGAACCATAGCATTGTGATACTGATGATTCCCTGCCACTATAGGAGAAGGAATAAGTATCGAAGCCTTTCCTGCCGCTTCAAGTTCCGCCAGAGTCGATGCTCCGGAACGGCAAATCACCAGATCGGCAGCTGCAAGACATACATCCATATCGTTTATGTACTCGGTTATGCGCAGACGGCTGCTTTTCAGCGGAATTCCGGATTCTTCCATTGCTTTCGGAAAAGTTTCCTTTCCCATACCGCCGTAGCCGTGAATATGATTGATCTTCAATCCTTTCCGGACGTGCCACTTTATTGTTTCGGTCATAGTATCGTTTATGCATCCTGCCCCCAGACTTCCGCCGAAAGAAAGGATAGTAAAACTGTCGTCAAATCCAAGCTTTTTCCTTGCCTCTGCCTTGCTTACAGTATTAATATTGCTTCTTACGGGAAGTCCCGTCACGCTGTATTCAAACTTGCTTTTGTCCATGAACTCCAGAGCCTCTATTACCGTAAGCATAACGTAGTCAACTTCCTTTGAAAGAAGCCTGTTTGTAACTCCCGGATAAGCGTTCTGCTCGTGTATGGCTGTTGGAATCCCCATTTTGGCTGCCTTTCGTATTACCGGACCGGCAGCATATCCGCCCGTACCTATAGCGATATCAGGGGAAAATCCCTTGATTATCTCCTTTGCACGCTTTCCTGAAGTTGCCAGATATGCAAGAGCCTTGGCATTTCTGCCGATATTCTCAAAGGATATCTTCCTCTGGAATCCTGCGACCTTAATGGTTTCGATCCTGTAGCCTGCCTTTGGCACAAGCTTTGATTCCATTCCCTTTGGCGTTCCTGCAAAAAGGAATTCGGCATCCGGATATTTTTTCTTAATTATATCTGCAATAGCAAGTCCGGGATTGATATGTCCCCCAGTACCGCCGCAGGCGATAAGTACTTTCATATTCTCACCTTTCTGATAAGTTCTGATGATCTGTTCTCACAGCACATTACGCTGATGTTCTTCCGTCCGATACAGTTTTTTTCTGCTTATTAACGGATTTTTTCTTTTTCACCCGATGTTCTTCCGGATAGTATCTTTGCTGAGAAATATTCAGCATGATGCCCATTTCTGCAAGCTGCATTATAAGAGCTGTTCCGCCGTAACTGAAAAACGGCAGGCTGATTCCGGTATTAGGTATAAGATTGCTTACAACCGCCAGATTGAGTATGGTCTGTATGCCGATCTGCGTTGTGATACCAACGGCAATAAGCATTCCGAAACGATCCTTGCAGCGCACGGCGATAGAGAATCCTTCAACTACAAGCAGGAAGAAAACAAGAATTATAGCCAGTGCTCCGATAAATCCCAGTTCCTCGCAAACAATCGGGAATACAAAGTCGTTTTTTGTTTCTGGGAGATAAAGATACTTCTGGCGTGAATTTCCAAGGCCAAGACCGAACAGTCCGCCTGAACCAATAGCTATAATTGAATTTGCGGTCTGCCATGTATCATTTAGTACGTCGGCAAAAGGATTCTGCCATGACTTTATTCTGACTGCAACATAGCTTCCGGGAATATTTGCCTGAACGACAATGATTATTATTGCTGCTGCCAGAACCGAAGCTCCCAGAATAAGAAACTGCTTTCTGTTTGCGCCGCCGCAAAGTATCATTGCAACTGAAATCGAAGCTACCAGAATGATACCGGACAAATGAGGTTCCAGAAACAGCAGAAATGCATATACACCCATAAGCAGAGCATATTTTACGATTCCAACACGGAAATTGTCCATTTTCTTGCCGTCCCGCTCCATGCTGTAGGCAAAAAATATGATAATTGCAAGCTTTGCAACCTCAGACGGCTGAAAACTCAGCGCCGAACCGAGAGACAGCCACCGCTTGGCTCCCATTGTACCGCCCTCATCACTTCCGAAAAACAATACGACGACAAGCAGAACAGCACCGAGAAAATAAAGAAGTCCGGCTATATTGAACTTCTTTAAAACCGGAAGCTTGATATTTTTAAGATTGTGATAATCCATTTTCATAAAGAAAATCAGGGCTATAAAGCCAATTACCGCATTTTTTGCCTGATTTTTCGCATAATAGAGACCGTCTCCGCCGTGTTCGCTGTATGCCCAGGCATAGCTTGCGGATGACATCATTACGATACCTACCACAAGAAGTATCATTACGTAAGCGAAAAAGGAAAGGCTGAGATCGCTGTTTCTGCCTTCACCCACAAAGGTTTTCCATAACTGATTGAAGGTCGTTTGTTTCTTTTGTCTGCCTGATGCCATTCCGTTTCTCCTTTCCTTTTCTCCGTTGCCGAAGATCATATGAAGTCAGTCCATAATCATTCAAAGCAAGGTTATTATTCCCAGAACTCCGAAAATAATGCCTGCAAGCGTGAAAGTTATAACTATTTTATATTCGCTGAAACCGCTCATCTCAAAATGATGATGTATAGGAGTCATCTTGAAAATACGCTTGCCTTCGCCTGTTTTCTTTTTTGTATACTTAAAATACGAAACCTGTATAACAACCGAAAGCGCTTCAATAATGTACACAAGAGCCGTCAGGAACAGCAGCAGATGATTGTGGAGAACAAGTCCTACACCGGTAACGGCTGCCCCCAGAAACATTGAACCCGTATCGCCCATAAAGCACTTTGCCGGATTGAGATTCCAGATAAGAAAACCAAGACATCCGCCTGCAAGTGACATAGTGAACAGCGAAAGCTCCGTTTCTTTGAGAATAGCACAGCTTACCGTAAAGATAAGCATTGCGGCAAACGTCACAGAACCGCACAGTCCGTCCACTCCGTCCGTAAGATTAACGGCGTTGGTAAGATAAATTATCACGGGGATCATAATTATGTAGTAGAAAATTCCCAGTGACGGCGACTGCCAGAATCCGAGATTTATCCTTGTAGAGCCGTCGCCGAACTTATACAGTGCAAAAAGGAATCCTACGGAAAATATCATCTGAAGTACGATCTTCTGCATAGGGCTGAGTCCGTCGTTTTTCTTTCTGGCGACTTTGGTGAAGTCGTCGATAAATCCGATAAGACCGAACAAAACAGAAAAAACTATAACACTCAGCATTCTGTAGAACGAATGCCATACAGCTTCGGAAGTAACATCAATGCCGCCTCTGATCCTGTAGATCCAGTATCCGATCATAGCCGACAGAACCGATGCTATAATAAACATGAATCCGCCCATTGTGGGAGTTCCCTGTTTTTTGGCGTGCCATTTAGGTCCGTCCTCGGTTTTGATAGGCTGACCGAACTTTATTCTTCTGAGAAAAGGAATAAGAAATATTCCCGATACTCCGGCTACTACAAATGAAAGCAGCGTTACTGCAAGATTTATTATCCAATAAGACATTGTATGTTCCCTTTCTTTTTAAATTACTTTCCGCTGTGCAGTAATTCCAGCCCCTCACGGACAATTTCTCTTTCGTCAAAGTGAATATGCTTCATGCCTGCAAGGATCTGATAATCTTCATGTCCCTTGCCTGCAAGAACTATTATATCATCTTTTTCCGCAATTTTCAAGGCATGGAAGATAGCTTCCTTTCTGTCCGTCACAACATCATAAGGAACGCTGCTGTCCTTCAGTCCGGCAAGAATATCGCTGATAATCGCTTCGGGATCTTCGTTTCTTGGATTATCGGATGTTACTATCAGTTTATCTGCGTACTTAGCCGCAGCCACAGCCATTTTCGGACGCTTGGCTGCATCACGGTTTCCGCCGCAGCCGAAAAGACATATCAGATTGTGCTTTGTATACTCACGGACGCTGCGGAGAATATTCTCAACCGCATCCGGTGTATGAGCATAATCGCAGATAACCGTGAAATCAGTATCCGTCGGGATAACCTCACATCTTCCCTTGACACCCACGCATGATTCCACAGCCGATATGATACTGTCAATGCCAAGACCTGCTTTAAGACACACAGCCATTGCAGCAGTCAGATTTGATACATTGAAAGCACCCGGCATACGTGATTTTACCAGATAGGATTTATGACCGTCGCAGAACCAGAAACTCGAACCGCTTGCCTTTATCTTTATGCCGTCAGCGTAAAAATCAGTGCCGGACTTTACACTATATCTGAGTTTATCGCAGGAAATCTCATCAAAAAGCCTTCTTCCGTACTCGTCGTCATCGTTGATTATCGCCGTATCGCAGATATCAAAAAGCATTTTCTTTGCCTGATAATAATTTTCCATATCCTTGTGATAGTCAAGGTGATCCTGAGTAAGGTTTGTAAAAACAGCTATATCAAAATGAGAACTGCCTATTCTGTTCTGAACAAGTCCGAAAGAGCTGACTTCCATGACTACGTATTCACAGTGCTCATCGACCATCTGGCGAAGCAGAGCCATAAAATCATATGTAAGAGGCGTAGTATTGTCGGTGTGAAGTATCTTGTCGCCGATCTCATTCTGAATCGTACCCACAAGACCTGTTTTATGACCGTTTGCCGTCAGGATATACTTAATGACATTGGTAATGGTAGTTTTGCCGTTAGTACCGGTAACTCCTATCATTTTGAGTTCCCGTTCAGGATGACCGAACCATGCAGCACAGAGTTTTCCGTAAAGCGCACGTGAATTATCAGTGAGGATCTGTCTGTCCCCAAGTCCCAGATCGTGTTCGCATACTACAGCAGCTGCGCCTTTTTCAAGCATTTCGGCAGCAGCATCGTGTCCGTCGAAGTTTCCGCCCTTAACGCAGACAAATAGAGTTCCCTCCGTTACTTTTCTTGTATCATCGGTAACGGAGCTTATTTCAGCGTTTCCGAGCTTTGTTTCCGCATTGTTTTCAAGAAGATCGCATAGTTTCAATCAAATCACTCCTTTTAGAAATCAGAAATTTCAGGAATATATTTCCGTAATTTTTTTATCAGTCTCCGCCGTCGTAAACGGTAAGTTCCAGTTCTATGGTAGTTCCTATCGGAACAAGCGTACCCGGTTCTACCGACTGACTGCTTACAACAGCTTCATCCCTCATAGCTCCTTTTGCCACGTAATTGAGCTGACAATATGTAAGCTGCTCGTTCGCCCAGTCAAGATATCCGTTTCTCACATCCGGAACCGTTGTGTATTCAACCGTATGGCTCGGCTCGGTATACAGATATACGCATCCGTCCTTGGCAACGCTTTTTCCCGTTATCGGTGACTGTGCAACTACTTCAATGCCGTTGCCAATAACTTCATACTTTATGCCCTGACCTTCAAGCGTTCTTTTGGCATCATCAAGAGGGCCTTCGAGAAGAGGAATCTTCACATCAAGATTTGCAAGTTCTTCGTCGGTATATTCAGGGCTGATGCCAAGATAAGGCAGTACATCGGTAAGGATGTCTCTCGCAGTCGGAACAGCAACAACGCTGCCGTAATATCTCTCGTTTTCCCTGTCAGGCATATCTGCCATTACAAGAAGAACTATTTCAGGGTCATCAGCAGGAGTAAAGCATACATAAGAAGCTGCGTATTCATCCTTCAGTTCTCCTGCACTCAGACGCTCTGCCGTACCGGACTTTCCGCCAATGGAATATCCCTTTATAGAAACATTTCCCTTGCCGTTGCCGTTTACCACATTAAAGAGAGCTTCCCTCATGGTTGCGGAGGTATCCTCGGATATTACCTGACGGCGCACGGTTCTTTCGTTCTTGAAAACGATGTTTCCGTCATTATCAACGACCTTATCGACCACATACGGCTGGAGCAGATATCCGCCGTTTATTACCGCACAATAGGATGTTATCATTTCTATAGGAGTTATAGTCTCGCCCTGTCCGAAAGAGTTTACCGCAAGGTCGACATTCGTCATTTCGTCGGCTTCTTTTACAATTCCGGCACTTTCTGCCATAAGGTCGATACCTGTTTTCTGGTTGATTCCGAAAGCATCCAGATAATACGAAAATTTCTCAACGCCAAGCCGCTTTCCTATTTCCATAAAGGCAGGGTTGCACGAGTGGGTAAGCGCCTCCTGATATGTCTGCGAACCATGTCCGTCCTGCTTGTGGCACTTTACCGGTTCGGGATGTCCCTCCAGTTTTACAGAGCCGGAACAAAAAAACATATCTTTCGCAAGATCAATGAGATTTTCTTCAAAAGCCGCAGCACTTGTTATTACCTTGAAAACCGAACCCGGCTCGTATACCTCGGTTATATTCTTATTGCGCCACTGTGTTTCACGTGCTTCGGCAAGCTTCTTGTCAGCCTCCGTCTCGTTTTTCAGAGTCTTTATTTCAGCTTCCTTTTCCTCAGATATCTTATACGGATTATTAAGATCGTAGCTCGGATACTGTGCCATGCCGTATATAGCGCCGGTCTTGGCATTCATCAGAATAGCGCAGCCCCTGTTCTTGACCTTGTATTTTTCAACCATTTCCTGGAGATGCTGTTCCAGATAATACTGAATGTTCATATCTATCGTCAGATACACATCGTCTCCGTTCTTGGCGTCATAGGTTTTGGAATATCTGTACGGAAGTTCGTTTCCGTTTGAATCTTTTGCAGAGATAGTTCTGCCGTCAATACCGGAAAGGTATTCATTGTATGATGCTTCAACGCCGTACATTCCGTTTCCGTCGGCAGAGGTAAATCCGATAACGGACGCTGCCAGCTCTGACTGCGGATAATAGCGTTTTGTATCTTCTTCAACGGCAAGCGAAACAAATCCGTACTCGTTAAAGAAACTGAGCACTTCATCCGCTACAGGCTTTTCAACCTGATCCTGGAGCACGCTGTACTGCGTATCTTCCTCCATGGCCTTACGGACTTTTTCGGGTTCAATAGCCAGTTTTTCCGCCAGAAACGCCACCGTCTGTTCAGTGAAAGCTTCTGCGGATTCGGGAAGAGCATCCAGTTCCACTCCGTTTTCATCATATTCAGGCTTATAGTCGCCGTTTTTCTTGTCATTGTTTCTCTTGTCAATGCGTTTTTGCAGCTCTTCAAGTTCATTTTCATACATTGACGGATCAAGAAATACCTTATATACAGTTGCGCTCTTGGCAAGAACATTGCCGTTAGCGTCATAAATCGAGCCTCTGTGGGCTGATATCGTTATCGAGCCGAAATGCTGGCTATTCGCCATAGCCTGATATTTATTATTATTGACAACAGATATCTTGAAGAAATTCAGAGTAATAAGGAAAAACAGCACGAAAAACACTGCCGTCATGATAATTTTTGTTCTGAATCTCATAGATTGTGATGGATTATAATTTGCCATAAAAGCCTCCTTGCGGTGAATAATCCAAAATGCGACAGCATATGACAATTCCCGCATTATGAATTATAAATAGAATAAGGCAGGGTTTTATATCCACCCCGCCTTTGAACATCTTATCAGATATGATGTCCGTTTCCATTTGATACGACGAAGGATTTTTCGCTGTTCAAGCGTGGAACCGCATTCCCGGACTGTTTATTCCGCAGTCCGGGAAAGTGATCCCTTATTCCGACCACTCGCTGTATCTCCGTGTCCTACATATAACCTCGGCTTTAATTTATCGTTTCGCCGATAGTATTCAATCAATTTAATGGGCAGTCTTTTTAATATTTATATTTGTACTACCCTTTAAAATATTCCGCACATCTATCAAAAAAATCACCGACTTTGTCAAAAAATGATTTTTTCTGTTCTGGAATATTAACTACGTCACCGGTCTGTATTTTAATAAATTCGATCTGCGAAGGATCTATTTTCTGCATACCGAGTACATTTTCCGCATATTCTTCGACGTTTTTAGCAGACATCTTGCTTTCAAGCTCAGAATGAAGCCTTGTATTTTCTGCTTCGGTCAATTCCAGATCATGATTAAGCGAAGAGACTTTATTATACACGGTATTTCTTCTGTCAAGAGAATAAATCACCAAGCCAAGCATCACTGCTGCAAGCAATGACAGCATAATGATCCTCATTACCGAACCTCTTCTGGCTTCGGTGCGCCTGTAGCTTATCTGCGGTTTTTCTTCCTCTTCAGGCTCAGGTTCCGGAGCATTGACAGGCTCATCGCTGTATTCATTCTGAGTGTCGGAGTATTCATAGCTGTACTCGTCGTCGTAATAATAAACGGTATTATCAGCCATCTGCTTCCGCACTCCTTTCTATCACTCTGAGTTTTGCGCTTCTGCTTCTGTTGTTTCTTTCAAGTTCTTTTTCGTTAGCTTCTATTGGTTTTTTGTTCACAAGATTCCCCTGCGGCTTGCGTCCGCATACACACTGGGGAAAATCCGGAGGACATATACATCCCCTGCACCAGCCTGCAAATCTCTGTTTGACAAGCCTGTCCTCCAGAGAATGAAAAGTTATAACTGCAAGTCTGCCTCCTGCCTTCAAGCTGCCGAACGCATCGTCAAGTCCCTGAGACAAATGCTCAAGTTCTCCGTTCACTGCTATTCTTATTGCCTGAAAGGTCTTTTTGCAAGGGTTTTTTTCACGTCTTGCTTTCTGAGGAACGCTGTTCCTGATAATATCAGCAAGCTGAGATGTTGTCTCAACAGGTCTGACTGCACGTTCTTTCACAATATTTCCTGCAATACGCCGGGAGAATTTCTCCTCACCGTATTCAAAAATGATTCTTGCAAGCTCCTGTTCGGAATATGTGTTGACAATATCCGCAGCGCTCATTCCCTCCTTGCTCATACGCATATCAAGGGGAGCATCAAGGTGATAGGAGAAGCCTCTGCTTCCCTCGTCAAGCTGATACGATGACACGCCCAGATCCATAAGGATACCGTCAACGGTGTCTATCTCCAGTTCGTCCAGCACCCTGCGAAGCTGTGAATAATTACTGTGAATGACCTGTGCATTGCCGAACTGCGACAGCCTTTCGGAAGCTGCGGCTACGGCATCCGGGTCACAGTCAAGTGAGATAAGCCTGCCCTTATCGCTGAGACGGGATGCTATCAGATAAGAGTGACCGCCTCCTCCGGCTGTACCGTCTACATAGACTCCGTCCGGACGAATATTCAGCCCCTCCATGCATTCCTCTGCCAGCACGGGGATATGGGTAAATTCCATTCTTCGTTTCTCCTTTTTCCGGGCCTGCAGTGTCTCTAAGCTCACCGATATTTCACGGGCCTGACTGTAAGCACACCGGACAACATAAATCTTATCAAAGGACGAGATCTGCCAGCACGTCATTAATATCTTCGATAGAAATGCTGCTGCTGAATTCCTCCCATTTTGCTCTGTTCCAGATCTCGGCTCTGTTTTCAGAACCAATAACCACAACTTCATCCTCCGAACCTATTTCCGCATGATCTCTTAGAGTCTGGGTAATAAAGATTCTTCCCTGCTTGTCCGGCACCTGTTTATCGGCGCAGGAGAGAAGCAGACGGCGGACATCGCTTCCGGCTTTTCCTTTTACGGAATAGAGCTTGCTTCTGTACACCTGAAATTCCTCAGGGGAGTAAACGGCGATGTAGCGGTCATCATGGCCGGCACAGAGATAGAACTCCGGGCCAAGAATCTCACGAAGCTTATTCGGGAAGCTCATACGGCCCTTCTGGTCAATACTTGGATAATAAGTACCGCACAACGGATCCGACATGATCTTCGCCTCGCTTTCATTTTTTCGGCAGTAAAAAATCCGTCAAAATCTTGGGATTTTTTACAACTCATCACCTTTTTTCACCCTACAATAATTTTATCACTTTATCGCACATTTTACAAGATGTAATTCTGTACAATGCTAAACAAGTATTTTACCGTATTATTGGTTATTATTATCAAAAGCGCATCCAAAAGCGACGTTTAGCAAAACGAACGTTTGAAATTAATTAAGAAAATATTCAAAAAGAAACAATAAAACAACAGAGCAAGCCCATATCCGGACTTGCTCAGTATATCAATCTGTAACCGGAGATTTTCCGGAACTCTTGTCATTCTGCGTCACTGTTACAGGTTCTGACACATCCGCCGTAGTAACTTCCGGTGCCTGCGTTGCAGTATCCGTCTGTGTTGGCGGTTCGGTATTATCCGTAACATCAGGCACTTCCGGTTCCTCAGGGGTTGTAGGTATCTGTATATCCGGAACTATATCCGAAACAGGTACATCCGGCATCGGAACATCAGGCATAGGAGCAGCACCGATGGGATCTGACGGATCCTCATCATAGTCACCGTCCTCCGGAGGAGTATACATAATATCAAACTTGCACGATTTCAGACCCATTGCAAGCGAGAATGAATATCCTTTTACATACATCTGCCCGTCAATCAGAATGTCTGTTATATATCCCGTCGCATCAGAATAGATCGGCTGAATCCAGTTATAAGGATTATCCGAAAGCGTAAGACCATAGGTTGACTCTATCTTGCGTTTAAGTTCCTTTGCGCTTATATATGTAACCGTACCGAAATGCGGATCATATGCGCCGTCATAATCACTGGGAACACTTACAAGATAAGGAATATCCTGATAGAATATCTCATGGCAATTAGCCGTACAGCCGCCGCTGGAAGCATAGAACATGGTCAGCGCATAGTCGCCGTCATAGAAAAGAGCTTCGCCGAGAACTTCCGAACAGGCATCAATAACTATCTGCGGAGGATTTGCTTTCGGACGCAGATCGCTGGAATCATCGCCATTATACTTAATATATGTATACACTGCAACAGCCTGAGCTTTTATTGCCTCATATGCCATAGAGCCGCCGACTTCATTGTAAACTATCTGGGACACAACATCAAGGGTATCTCCGGCAGGCTGATGACGAACAGTAAGTTCCTCATAATCCGTAAGTCCGGTATTCATAAGAAATGTTCCCGGATAATAATGGAACAGGATATCCTGATACGTCCATCCGCTGTATGTTGCATAGAAATTTGCACCGTTCTGGCTCATTCCCACGCCGTGACCCCATCCATAGGTAATAAAGGCGAAATCTCCCGGCTGTGCTTCTGCGTGTACCCCCTGACTTGGCGGAATATCACCTACCGGCTTTCCGGAAAGGTAAAGTTCTACCGTTGTAGGCTCGGCATTTCTTGACTTTCTGGTAAGAGACGGGGATGCTTTCATTATCTTCCGGCGTCTCTCGGTCATAGCTGCAAATTCCTCTTCCGTAAGAGCATCTTTGCCCTCGGAAACTGTCTTAACCCCGACTGTAGCAAGCATTTCCGGAGTAGTTTCCTCATAGCTTACCAAAGACAAACTATTGTCATATTCGGAAATATCCGCCTTTGCCCAGTCTGTCTCTTCAGCAGGAGATGCGGATTCTTCCGAATCTTCTGCATTGATTTCTTCAATAGTCTCAGGCTCGTTTTTATCCGATGAAACGGACGTATCAGGTTCGGTTGCATAGCTTATTGCGGATACCGTTCCGGTAAGAGCTATAAGTCCAGCCATTATGGCTGCGGAAGTTTTTAATGAATGTTTGTTTTTCATAATCATCACCATATCAATCAAGCTGTTGAAGTATTTTCAGCTGCTGCTTTGCTTGCAGCCTCTGCTTCAGCCTTAGCTTTCTGTGCGTCCTCCCATTCCTGTGTATGTGCGATACTTGAAACATCGCTTATGCTTTCGCCCTCACGGAGACTTCTTGCCACAACGATAAAACGCATATCATCCTGATTATTATAGCAGGTAGACAACGTAATAAGCCTGTCACCGTACTGAACGTCAATTCCGGTATCAAGCATAGCACCGTCCTTGCAGGTCTTTACATAAGCGTCGAACTGCTCCTTGGTATCAAGTTCTTCCATATCCCAGTAATTGAATCCGTTTTCTTCATAAACGCCTTTGGTAGGCAGATATGCAAAAATAACATAATCCTGACTGTCATACTTCGATTCCAGTTCTATAAAAGAGCATTTTTCATAGAAACCCGGCTCATTCCTGTATCTTCTGAACGAACCGAACATAGTCTCATTCAGCATATCGTGTCCGTGGATCACAAGATTTTCCGACTGCTCGTCATCATTGGAATTAAGCGTATTCCGGTAATCCATAAAGATAGACCCGGCGAATTCATAGCTTTTATCAGGATTACGATAGAGATAGTAATAAGTCTCTCCGGCATTTTCCGTGCCATGATAGGCATCGTTTGCCGCAATCTCTCCAGGATCAAGAAAAACAGGATAATCAACCGGTGTTCCGTCAATTTTCATCCATGCGATATAGTCCGGATTTATTCTGTTCATAGCCTTTGCCTTTGCAGTAATTCCGTGGTCGGAGGGAACATATTCAACGTTATCCGACCAATTGTCAGGAAGAACAAATTCTGTTTCAGACTCAACAACAGGAACGGTCGTTTCTACCTGTGAGATACTTACGACAGGGACGTCCTCATCTCCTTTTTTAAGGGAAAAAACATAGACTCCCATTCCCACGGCAGCAGCCAGCGAAAGGCAAGCCACCGTGATCTTAATCGGTTTTTTCATTTATTATCACACTCCCAAAGCATGATCCCTTATCCGGCTGTTCCCGAAGCATCTGCGGAAGCCGATGTCTTTTCCGGTTCTGCCGATGTTGCAGATTCCTTCTTTTCTGCCGGAGCATTATACGGCACAAAGTCGTCAGGATCATAGTGCTCGTTGGTCTTTGTATTATAGTACATTGACGGCCACTTGATATTCGGGTTCAACTGGCTGTTCTCAGTACCCTTTTTCACATCTTCTCCGGCTCTCACCTGTCTTGCCATGATGATAAGGCGGCCTCTGTCGCCCAGATAATCGTCGCAGGTTGACAAAGTAAGGAGCTGATCTCCGTATTTCACATCAACATCATTCGTCCGGATAGTTCTTCTCTTTGCTTCATTAACAAAGTCATAGAATTCCCGTTCACTGCCAAAGTTAAATTTGTTCCAGCAATCAAACTTTGTCTCACTCTTATCTTCGGAATCAAGAATAAATATGGCAAATATTTTATAGGTATAGTGGCTGTAATTTGAATTAAGGTGGATTATCGGATGATCGCTGTAATAATCAGAAGTATTCCGATATTTTATCAGACAACCGAACATACTCTCATCTTTCATGGCGTGACCGTAAACAACCAGATTCTGGGAATTCGGGGTTTTAAGATGTCCCTCATCGTCCACGTCATCAAAATGATTTCTCCAGTCCAGGAAAAGTTCTCCTGCCCGGTTTTCTTCACCGCTTATCTTCTTATCAAGATATTCAAAATTATCACTGCCTCTGAGCAGAACATTATCTATCGGTGTTCCGTCTATCTTGATATATCCAACAACATCCTTATTGATATCAAGAAGCTTTTTTGCTCCCGGAAGAAGCGTATAAACCGGCAGTTTTTCGGCTTTATCGCTGTCATCTGCCACAATGGGATGCTTCTCACCGCCGGACGGCTCAGTTGTCTCATACGTCCAGTAAAGATTTCTTGTTTCTTCGTTGACTTTTTTACTCTGCCACAGATCAAGGTAGTAATCAGCGACCATATATCCGCAGACAATTATAGCAATTACAGAAATCAAAAAAATTATCTTGCGGATGATCTCAAGAACACTGTCGCCTTTCTGAGGGAAAAGCCCCAGAAAACGCTGTCCGAATGTTTTTTTCTTCTTTTTTTTCTTCTTTTTCTTTTTAGTATCGGGCACAGGCTGCGGAGAATCCTTTTCATTCTTATCCGATTTTTCCGAGCCGCCGTTTTTTTCCTCATACACGGGATTCGCACGCTCCACGGCGTGAAATTCTTCTTTTGCATGAGATGCGGGAGGAACTTTTCGCTCCTCGATTTCCGGTACAGAAGCTGACTGAACGGTTTCTGCAATTTGCGGCTCAGGTTCAGGTATCTTTTCCGGTACGGGAATTATTTCGGGTTCACGAACTGTTTCATAAATTTGTTCCGGCTCTGGCTGAGATACAGGTTCAGGAACGGATTCAGGCTGCGTTTTATGAGCAAAATCAGATGAAGCAGTGTGTCTGACCACATCTTCCCCATATATTTCCGCAAGAATGCTCTCGGCAGTTTCCACTCCCGGCGATACCGGTCCGTGTTCTTTTTTCGCAAGGATTTTGTTTATATTCTGTTCCCAGTCCGGAATTTCAGGCGATCCGGCAGATGCTGCCGTTTCGTTTTCCGGACGAACACTTTTTTTGATCCTGCTAATTTTATCGGCTCTGCTCAGATCTTCAGAACTGCCGTTTAAATCATTCATTCGTTTTTTTACGCCTCCATAAGTGCTTTTTCTATTGTCTCAAATATATATGCTGCCGCTGCCCTTCGGATGCTGCTGCGGCCCAGATCATTTAATTTCCATAATTCGGGCAATTCTGCAAATTGTCTGCC
>UQXS01000032.1 GCA_900545125.1 uncultured Ruminococcus sp. | reverse complement strand
CCGGGAACGCTCAGGACAGACGGTACGATTTCTCACGCCGCAAATTCCAGCGGTACGGGAGCAGTGATATTCAGCAGTGCGGGAAATCAGGAAGGCGCATGGGAATTCGTGAAATGGTTTTCCGGCACGGATGTACAGGCGGAATTCGGAGCACGTCTGGAGGGACTTAACGGCGTAATGGGACGCTACGAGGCGGCAGATCCGCAGGCACTCGGCAGACTTTCATGGTCGGAGGATGAACTTGTGCGCATTATGGATCAGTGGGAGGAACTGGAAGAAATTCCGGTAATTCCGGCATCGTATGCCGTTACAAGAAATATCATGAATGCTTTCCGTGAGGTCGTGAACAATCAGGCGAATCCACGTGATACGCTGCTCTGGTACAACAGGGACATAAATGATGAAATTAAGCGGAAAAACGAAACAATGAAGTAAGAGGTCGCAGTATGAGAAAGAAAGCGGATATCCGGAAAACATTCCGGGATATAGTAAAAAACAAGGCGTGCTACGCTATGCTTGCGCCGTTTATGATATTGTTTATACTGTTTACCGTGATACCTGTAGTCATGTCTCTGCCGATCGGCTTTACCGATTTCAATATGGTTCAGAAGCCGAAGTTTGTGGGATTGTCAAATTTCCGGACGCTCTTTCTTTCAGATAAGGTTTTTATGGGCTCTATCCGTGTAACGATAGTATTCGCCCTGCTTACTGGGCCGGTAAGCTATGTGCTGTGTTTTCTTATCGCATGGCTGATAAACGGGATGCCGAAGCATCTGCGGACGATTTTTACACTGATATTTTATATACCGTCGCTGGCATCGGTATATACCGTGTGGCAGCTCATATTCAGCGGTGATATGAACGGATATCTCAATTCGTTCCTTATCGACACGGGACTTATCAATGCTCCGGTGCAGTGGCTGACGGACGGCAGATATGTGCTTGGAGTTACCATTGCCGTACAGTTATGGATATCGCTGGGAGCAGGATTTCTGGCTATCCGTGCAGGATTTCAGAATATTGATCCGGCATTGTACGAGGCAGGAGCAATAGAGGGCATACGCAATAAATGGCAGGAACTTATATATATCGTCATACCGTCCATGACACCGCAGCTGATGTTTGCGGCGGTGATGCAGATAGTAAGTTCTTTTACGGTAGGAACGGTGGCGCAGAATCTGGTAGGATTTCCCAGCACGGACTATAAGGCGCACACCGTTATGACTCACGCTTACGATTACGGCTGGGAACGCTACGAAATGGGATATGCTTCGGCTATATGTATGATACTTTTTATAGTCATGTTTATTCTCAGCCGTCTTATAGCAAAGGGACTTAAAAAGATTTCAGGATGACCGGTGATTTCAGGCAAGGGAGGTGCGGCGGATGTCTGCGGATATAAAAAAGCTCAGGGAGTCCAACAGACCGGCAGGGCGGAAATACGGCGGAACAGTGATTTCATTTGTATTTCTGGCTTTGCTTGGACTTTTCATGGCGTTTCCGATATATCTGACGCTGGTAATGTCCGTAAAGCCTGTGGAAGAGCTTTTTGTATTTCCGCCGAAGCTTTATGCGATACGTCCGACCCTTGACAATTTCCGTGATATGTTTGCCGCAGTAAGGCAGAACCGTGTTCCGTTTTCAAGATATGTATTCAACAGTGTTTTTGTGACGGTTTCGGTAACGGCAGCTCAGTGTGTTTTTTCCTCAATGGCAGCTTTTGTACTGGCAAAATGCAGATTTCCGGGAAGCAGGATGATAAACGGGATAATTGTCACATCTCTTCTTTATCAGAGCAGCGTTATTTATATTATGCAGTATATGGTCATGGCGAAGCTGCGGATAATAGATACTCCGCTGGCACTTATACTTCCGGCTGCGGCTTCGCCTCTGGGAGTGTTTCTGATGCGGCAGTCCATTGGTCAGATCCCCGATTCCATGATAGATGCGGCAAAGGTAGACGGTGCAGGTCTTTTCCGCATATGCTGGCAGATAGTTATTCCAAACCAGAAGCCGGCTCTTATGACGCTGATGATATTTGCTTTTCAGGCGGCGTGGAATATTCAGGGCAGCGGCGTTATTTTCCGTGAACAGTACAAGACACTTCCGGCAGCGGTTGCTCAGGTGTCGTCCTCCGGTATGGCACGAGCCGGAGTGGCTATGGCAGCTTCCGTATTCATGCTGGTACCGCCGGCAGTCGTGTTTATACTGGCACAGCGGTATGTTATCGAGACTATGGCACATTCCGGCATCAGGGATTAAGGCGACCAATAATGGCAACTTACGTGGGGACGCTGTCCCCACACCCCTGCCAAAGGGGAGTACATCCCCTTTGGAATCCCAGTATTGCTTGTTCTTATTACCCCGTAAAGGGGAAATAAGAACAATCAGAGCAGAAAGCCCATAGAGAAAATCTCCTTTTGACACGAGTATAGGAAACAGAATCACGTAAGTGCCGTTGTTGTTGCCTTAATAGCTTATAATATCTGTGAACGTTGGTGAATGAATGAAAAAAGTATTATTCTGCGTCATTATTGTCTGGCTGTTTCTTGCGGCTATGATTTGTCCGTTCACGGCTGCTGCTTTTGATCCATATGAGTCCTACAATTATGACAGCCGTGGAAATGCCGTGCCTTCTCAGGCAGGATATACCGCAGTCAGAAGTGTTTCCGGAGCTGAACTGGGGGCAGGCGGTTTTGATTCTCCCTCGGACATTTTCTGTGCTTCTGACGGGACGTTCTATATAGCCGATACCGGAAACAACCGGATAGTTGCCGTAAACGGAGCATTTGATAAAGTTTCGGGCATATACGACAGCTTTGTGCTGCCTGACGGAAATGAGACACGGCTGAACGAGCCGTCAGGGATATTTGTATCTCCGGAAAGAAATATGATGTATATTGCCGACAGCGGAAACGAAAGAGTGCTCGTGTGCCGTACTGACGGCAGTGTGGTCATGGAGATAAGAAAGCCGGATTCCGCCGTTTATGACAGCACCAAGACGTTCATTCCCAACAGTGTGATTGCGGACAAGGCAGGGAATATCTACGTTCTGACCGGCAGTATAACTTCCGGAGCAGCCATGTTTGCCCCGGACGGGGAGTTCATGGGATTTTACGGTGCAAATCGTTCAGAGCCTACGCTGGAAGTCATTGTGCGGAGCGTAAGAAATATATTTTCATCCGAAGAAAAGCGTTCATGGCGTACAAGAACTGTTCCGTCCGGAATAAGCGGATTTGACATAGACGGTGATTTTATTTTCACCTGTACATCATCGGAATCCCGGACCATTGACAGGGTAAAAAAGCTGAATGCGGCAGGAAAGAATATCTTTGCGGATAAATCAGTTGTTTTCGGCGATTTTGCTCCCTCATACGGTACATCCAAAAATCAGTTCATTGACGTGGACATTTCGGAGGACGGATTCATCAATTGCCTTGATCTGACGACAGGACGATTTTTTCAGTATGACGAGGAATGCGAGCTGATCTTCATTGCCGGAACAAAAGCCGGACAGCTTGGCGGATTCAGTGAAGTTTCTGCCATTGAATCGGCGGATAACAGGATATTCATTCTTGATTCCGGCAAAAATACGGTAACGATTTTTGAGGAAACATCATTCGGAGCGGCGGTTCACAGTGCGGTAACGCTTTATAATGACGGATATTACGAAGAAGCTCTTGAACCGTGGTTTGATGTAATACGGCGTGACGGAAATTACCGCAGAGCATATGTGGGAGCTGCATCCGCACTGCTGAACAAAGGCGATTACAGAGGTGCTATGGAATATGCCCGTGCCGGTTATGCTCCCGATATTTATAACAAAGCTTTTGCAATGTGGCGTGAAACATTTGTAAGGGAGCATTTCGGTGTTATTTTTATGATATTCGTTATTCCTGCCGTTTTGTATATTCTGCGGAGAAAGATATATGCACTTGCAGTAAATATCGGCACATCAGTATCCGGATATCTTGAAAAACGTGGGATATATCACGGCAGACGCAGGAAATCGCCGCTTCGGAGATCGTTTTTAATTGTTCTGATGCTTTTTTTTGCTCAGATCGCCGACGGAAGGCTTTACGGCTTTCAGTTTGGTTATCCCGACGACAGAACGTTCAGTATAGTTCCGTATCTTGTAAAGAGCGTTATTGTTTTTGCTGCATGGGTCATAGGCAGCCGTGCGGTGAGCACATTTCTGGACGGAGACGGAACTGCCAAAAAGATATGCATTTCCAGCGCACAGGCACTTATCCCATATATTGTGCAGATTTTCGTCTGTGTTGCGCTTTCTCATATACTGGTGCAGGATGAAGCGGTATTTATTCAGGTAATACGTATTGCAGGAACGTCATGGACGGCAGTTCTGCTGTTTCTTGCCGTTAAGAATGTACACGGATATTCAATAGGAAGAACGCTGCTTTCCATAGTTCTCACGGCGGCTGCTATGCTTATAATGCTGTTTTTACTGGTGCTGTTCATGTCGCTGGTACAGCAGATCTGGGTGTTTGTATCTTCCGTATTCACCGAAGCCGTATATCGGATAAGAACGTAATCAATTTATGATCCGGAGGGATTTTGTGATAATAAGAAAAATTCGTGCTGCGGTTATCGGCATTCTGGCATTGTCCTCAATGACTATAGGAGGAAATGTTTTTGCGGGAAGTCCGGCGATATCCTATGACAGTCAGGATGACGAAGCAGCCGGCGAAGATCGTGGAAAACGGCGTGAGATTGCTGAAAAGCCTGATTTCGACAGCGGCATTGTGAAAGAACTTTTTTCCTTTGCAGGAAGTTCCGGCGGACTTGATATATACGTAAGGAAAGATGATTCACTTACGGAGAACGAACTTGACAGCGCAGAGAAGATAGGTGATGCAGCTGCTCTGTATTCTGATTCCGGCGAGCCGGCAGCCGCTTTTGAGAAGATCACGGAAAACGGCGGAAAAGATGTATTTCTCAGCGAAGGCGAAAGATATATTGCTGAAGTGTCATCGGAGGGAGTATGCGTAAAATCTGTAATATCCACCTTAGACAGCGAAGATGTCTTTTTATCGGAGAACGGGGAACTGCTGGAACTCATGTCTGAAGATAAAACCGAAACCGAAGCCGGATTCCGTCTTGACAGCGAAGACGACGGCAGACTGATCTACCGTGAAGTAGATGGTTCACGTTTTGCATGGGTATCTCCGGAAATGGATCAGTTTTACGGGATCTACCGCTATGGTGCGGAAAACGGAAACTTCCGGATGCTGGTGGATGATGAAAATGCCGTTTTCGGTCTGGAAAACAAAGAGACAGGATATATCTGGTGGTCGTCGCCGCTTGGAGCAGCACATGATGATTCTGCTACGGAGATACTTGCCGGAGGTCTGAGGTCATCGGTCATACTCAATTACGGCATTCCGGAGAAGCAGAGTGAAAACAATCTGCTGCGTTCAAATACCGGTGACTGCGATATGACCGTTACCGATATAGAAAACGGCATCCGTGTGGATTATGATTTTGGCAAAGCAGGATTTGAATTTCCGGTGGAATATACCCTTGAAGAAGACTATCTGCGGGCATCACTGAAAGTCGGGGATATTGAGGAGAAAGATCCTGCCAATATAATTACGGAGATAACCCTTATGGAAACGTTCGGGGCGGCATCTTCGGAAGAGAACGGCTATTTTGTTGTCCCTGACGGCAGCGGAGCGCTCATACGTTTCAACAACGGCAGGACTATGGAGGCAAATGCCTATAAACAGCCTATATATGGCAGAGATATCACTGCTGTTCCCCAGAACAGGGGAACATATTCAAGGCAGATATATTTTCCGGTATACGGCATTGTAAAGGACGGCGGCAATGCTTTGCTTGCAGTTGCGGAAAAGGGGGATTCCAATGCCTGTATTTCTGCGAAGATCTCCGGACAGTCCAAAACCGATTATAATATGTGTTCGTTTAGTTTCACTCTTCGTGAGACAGATACCTATTATATGTCCGGCAGTCAGAATCAGCAGTTTACGGTTTTTGAGGGGGGAGATATAAAATCTGATGATATTGAGGTCAGATATTACCCCATTTCCAAAAAAGATGCCGATTATGCCGATGTGGCTGCACGGTACAGGGAATATCTCATGGATGAAAAGGGCGTGACTCCGAAAACAAAGGCAGACAGTGCGCCGCTGTATGTTGATCTCTACGGCGGAGTAATGAAAAAACGTTCTGTGCTGGGAATTCCGCTTAATCTTAAAACTGCCGTGACATCATACGGACAGGGACTTGATATCCTGCGTGAACTTGAAAGCAGCGGTGCGGAAGAAATGGTGGTTTCGTACAATAACTGGACGAATGACGGCATAAAAAACAAGATAGATACCGATGCCAGACCCTCCGGCACACTCGGCGGCAAAAAGGATTTCAGGGAGCTTACCGACTATATGGAAAGCAGGAATATACAGTTCTATCCGGCTTCCGGCAATGTGACGTTCCGCAGCGGAAACGGATATTATGCTTTTACCGATGCAGCCGTGCGTGTTTCCGGAAGTTATTCAAGGATAGTCAGCTATGACAGGGCATACGGTGTTCCCGACAGAAACCGGAAGAAGCTGTCGCTGCTTTCGCCGGGAAGCTACAGCAGTCTTTTTGATGATCTTTCCGAGGGCTGCGAAAAAGCAGGTCTTGACGGAATTTCGGCAGGAGCGCTGACGACGGCACTGTATGGGGACTACAGCAAAAACAGCGTGTCCAGATATGATGCTATGAAAAAACTGATAGGCGGTTACGAGGAACTCTGCGGTTCAATGAAGAACGGCATAATGGCTGACGGCGCAAATGCGTATGTTCTGCCGTATGCGGATCATATAAAAAACGTTCCTGTCACATCGAGCCGTTTTGATATTTTCGATGAGGATGTTCCGTTTTATCAGATGGTGATACACGGACTTATTCCGTATACTGTCGAAGCGGTGAACGGCAGTCCCGATCCGGATGAAATGCTCTTGTATGCAGCGGAAACGGGCAGCAATCTCCGGTATGATATGGTGTACGGGCAGCCGGGAACGCTGGAAGATACGGAATTCGACATATATTACTATGCCGGCAGCAGCGGCTGGATGTCTGAGGCGGCAGGGAGTCAGAAGATTCTTGAGCCTGTTTTGTCCGGCGTGAGCGATGCTTTTATCACCGGAAGAAAGACCGAACAAAACGGAGACAGAGTTACTGTCAGTTATTCCAACGGCTGGGTGATAACTACGGATCATAGTGAGAAGTGGATAGATTACAACGGACGGCGGATCTATATAAACCGTGACGGCGGGGAAGGAGAAAGCAATGAACAGCGGTAAAAAAAGGCGTTTTATGACCTATGGCAGGCGCAGACAGCTTTACGGCTGTGGATTTATTTCCCTGTGGTTTGCAGGAACGGTCATGTTTTTTCTGATACCGCTTGTCAAGTCGCTGTGGTATTCGTTCAATACAGTGACCATAGAGCCGGGAAGAATAAAGACGGAGTGGGCTGGAACGGAAAAGTTCGTATATGCTGTGGAGAATCCGAATTTTACCGATGCTCTGGGCGATACGGTTGCCGAAACTCTCTGGAAAACACCGCTTATACTGATTTTTTCCATGTTTATTGCGGTCATACTCAATCAGAAATTCCGGGGCAGATCGTTGGCAAGAGCCGTTTTCTTTCTGCCGGTCATTATCGTCACCGGCCCTGTGTTCAAGATAATCAGCGGCGATATTGATGCTACCGGAAGTCAATCGGGGGAGCAGTTCTCAACTATGATGTCCACCGACCTTGTGGATGAACTTATGCAGTTTCTGGGAATATATAATATCAGTGACAAAATGAGTACCGTTATCGGAGCAGTTGCGGATAATATTTTCGGCATTGTCTGGAGTTCGGGAATACAGATACTGCTGTTTCTGGCGGCTCTCCAGAATATTCCTCCCTCTGCAAGGGAGGCTGCAATGCTGGACGGAGCATCTGCCTGGGAATATTTCTGGAAGATAACTATACCATATCTCGGACCGTTCATTCTGGCAAATTTTATTTTTACGGTCATTGATTCGTTCACAAGTCCGATGAATAAGGTCATGGAGAGAATTCTCAGTATGAAATCGGAGTTGCTTTACGGCGAAGGGTCGGCTATGGCGTGGATATATTTTGTAATTATTCTGGTCATGATCGGTATAGTTTATCGGATTATCAAAAAATTTATCTATTACGAAAACGAGTAAGGGGGGATATCTGTGGCAAGAAAGAAAGCAGGAGAAAGAACATGGAGCTTTTTCCGGTTTGTGATACTTTCTGGTATCGGATTTATCGTGCTTTACCCCCTTATTTACATGGTAAGCTGCGCATTCAGGGAGCGTTCCGATATGAATGATCCTACTGTCATGTGGCTGCCCCGGAATTACACTCTTGATGTCATAAAAGAGACATGGCGCATAATGGATTTCGGCAGTGTGCTGAAAAATACGATTTTTCTTAATATCGGTTGCTCACTGGTGCAGGTAATGTCATGCGCCGTGACCGGATACGGCTTTGCACGGTTCAGCTTTAAGGGTAAAAAGCTGCTTTTTGGTATCGTTATAATGATGATACTTGTACCGCCGCAGGTCATTTCTCTGCCGTTATATACGCAGTTCCGTTTTTTTGGAATAAGAGGACTTTTTTCTTTAAATCTTATTGACAGTATGCTGACCATGTATCTTCCTGCTATGACAGCCAACGGAATACGTTCCGGACTGATGATACTGATATTCCGGCAGTTTTTCAGGGGTCTCCCAAGGGAACTGGAAGATGCAGCCTGCATTGACGGATGCGGCCCGTTCATGACGTTCATTCGTGTCATGATACCTAATGCAGCCTCGGCGTTTCTGACGGTATTTCTGTTTTCGGTAGTGTGGTACTGGAATGATTACTATGTAAGCACGGCGTTTTTTACCGATACACGGACGGTGGCAACGGTGCTGTACGATCTTGATTCAAGGCTGAGCCGTGCGCTTTACGGCGATTCAAGGATAAAACCCAGTGCCCGTGAACTTATAGTCTGGAAAGAAGCCGGATGTCTGATGTCGGTTCTGCCTATATTAATAATGTATGTTTTCCTGCAAAAGCACTTTATCGAGGGAATAGAGCGGTCAGGACTGTCAGTGTAGGTATATATAATTTAAACAAAAAATATATTCATGATAAATTTACAATATTTATTCGAGAAATTGTCCGGTAAAATCTTGCAATTTGTATCAAAGTATGATATAATTACAACTGTTGAGTGCGCTGAAAGCGTACTGACTGCAGAAGATATGCGTGGAAGCAGAAGGTTGCTGCCGGTATGGCAGGTAATTTCTGTGGAGTATGTCCGATTTTAAACCGGGCGATTGGGATAGTGAACACAGTTTGTGGTATTTGGTCTGCACAGCTTGCGTGTGTGCAGAACTATGCTCTTTTTGTGCTCATATGCTTTGTCACCTGGAAAACATTGAAGTTTTTCGGGTTTTTTTATCAGATATGGCATGAAACACACGGGAACGTGTGAGTCCCAGATCTGCGTCCCCATAATAAATCCTAAGGAGGCGAAAATAATGGCAGTCAACGAAAAAATCAGATTCAAGATCAAGGGTTACGATCATGCTACTGTTGATATTGCAGCAGCTAAGATCGTTGAGGCAGCTAAGAGAAGCGGTTCGAGAGTTTCAGGACCTATTCCGCTCCCTACTGACAAGGAAGTTGTTACAATTCTCCGTGCAGTTCACAAGTACAAGGACAGCCGTGAGCAGTTCGAGATGAGAACTCACAAGAGACTGGTAGACGTTATCCGTCCTACAGACAAAACTACAGCAGCTCTTGAAAAGCTTGAGATCCCCGCAGGCGTAGACGTTGTTATGGAGGTTAAGTAATTAACCCTTTTGCGCAGGCATACCGCAGTGGGATGCGGAATGGCGGTAATCCGCCGGTCAAGTTGATGCTTAACATCAACCAATAACCTAATTCAGGAGGAAAACGATATGCAGAAAGGTATTATCGGCAAGAAGATCGGTATGACACAGATCTTCGATGAAGCAGGAAAAGTTGTTCCTGTAACAGTAGTTGAAGCCGGTCCGTGCGTTGTTGTACAGAAGAAAACTGTTGAGAACGACGGCTATGCAGCTCTTCAGCTCGGCTTCGGCGACGTAAAGGTTCAGAGAATGAACAAGCCTATGAAAGGTCATTTCGACAAGGCAGACGTTGGATATAAGGCAGAACTCAAGGAATTCAGACTTGATGACTGCGATTCACTTAACGTAGGCGATCTGGTAAAGGCTGACACATTTGCAGCAGGCGATGCAATCGACGTTATCGGCACAAGCAAAGGTAAGGGCTTCCAGGGCGCAATCAAGCGTCACAACCAGCACAGTCTCAGAGATACTCACGGTACAGGTCCTGTTCACAGACAGGCTGGATCAATGGGTGCGTGCTCCTCACCTTCAAGAATTTACAAGGGCAAGGGCATGGCTGGACACATGGGCGCAGAACAGGTTACAGTTCAGAACCTCGAAGTAGTTAAAATAGACGCAGAAAACAATCTCATTGCTATCAAGGGCGCTGTTCCCGGACCTAAGGGCGGCATTGTATATATCGTTGACAGCGTTAAGGCTTAAGGAAGGAGGAAACGTATATGTCTACAATTTCAGTATTCGATATGGCTGGTAATCAGGTTTCCGAAACAGAGCTTTCAGACGCTGTATTCGGAGTTACTCCCAACGAGGCAGTAATGCACGCAATGGTTGTAAATTATCTTGCTAATCAGAGACAGGGTACACAGTCTACACTTACAAGAACAGAAGTAAGCGGCGGCGGCAGAAAGCCCTGGAGACAGAAGGGAACAGGTCATGCAAGACAGGGTTCAACACGTGCTCCTCAGTGGGTTCACGGCGGAATCGCTCTCGGACCAAAGCCCAGAGATTACAGCTATTCGCTTAATAAAAAGGTAAGAAGACTTGCAATGAAGTCTGCTCTTTCCACAAAGGTTATCGACAACAATATGATCGTTCTTGATGCTCTTACACTGGAGGACTACAAGACAAAGACTATTGTTGAGATGCTCAAGGCTCTCGGCGTTGAAGGTAAGGCTCTCATCGTTACAGCAGAGGCTGATTCAAAAGTTATCAAGAGTGCAGCAAACATTCCCGGC
This sequence comes from uncultured Ruminococcus sp., assembly GCA_900545125.1. Lineage (GTDB taxonomy): Bacteria > Bacillota > Clostridia > Oscillospirales > Ruminococcaceae > Ruminococcus. The sequence goes on along the minus strand of UQXS01000032.1, from coordinate 4,386 downwards.
GTTAAAACAGCCGCTGTAAACACTCTTAATGTTTACGACATTCTTAACTATGACAAGTTCATCGTTGTTAAGAATGCTGTAGGAAAGATCGAGGAGGTGTACGCATAATGAAAGCACCGCAGGATATTATTCTGAAGCCCGTTATCACTGAAAAGTCAATGGACGAATTACAGAACGGAAAGTACACCTTTAAGGTTGCTGTAGATTCCAACAAATCCGAGATCAAAAAGGCTGTTGAAGCCCTCTTTGACGTAAAGGTAGCTAAGGTAAATACACTTAACTGCAACGGCAAGGAAAAGAGAGTCGGAAGATATGTTGGCAAGACAGCCGATTGGAAAAAGGCAATCGTAACTCTTACAGAAGATTCCAAGGCAATCGAATTCTTCGAGGGCATGGTATAATCGCCTGAACAATCGGAAAGTATGGGAGTAATGCTCCCGCAAAAAACGCATTTAAGGAGTGAAATAAATGGCTATTAAAAGCTACAAGCCTACGACACCTTCGAGACGTCAGATGACTGTAACTGACTACTCGGTTCTGTCCAAGGTTGAGCCGGAGAAGAGCCTTCTCGAACCAATGAAGAAGAAGTCGGGAAGAAACAGCTACGGCAGAATTACAGTTCGCCACAGAGGCGGCGGAAACAGAAGAAAGTACCGTGTTATCGACTTCAAGCGTGATAAGGATAACATGATCGCTACTGTTCTTACACTTGAATATGATCCTAACAGAAGTGCATTTATCGCTCTCGTACAGTACGAGGACGGAGAGAAGAGATATATCCTCGCTCCTAACGGACTTAAAGTAGGCGATAAGGTAGAGTCAGGCCCCGAGGCTGATATCAAGCCCGGCAATGCTCTCAGACTTGAAGATATTCCCGTTGGTACATTTATCCATGCTATCGAGCTTTATCCCGGAAAGGGCGCTCAGCTCGTAAGAAGCGCAGGAAATCAGGCACAGCTCATGGGTAAAGAAGGCGCTTACGCACTCGTAAGACTTCCTTCCGGCGAAATGAGAAAAGTTCCGATCGGATGCAAGGCTGCAATTGGTCAGGTTTCAAATATCGACCATGAAAATGTTAATTACGGTAAAGCAGGAAGAGTCCGCAATATGGGCTGGAGACCTACAGTTCGCGGTTCTGTAATGAACCCCTGCGATCACCCCCACGGCGGTGGTGAAGGTAAGTCACCTGTCGGACGTCCCGGACCTGTTACCCCTTGGGGCAAACCGGCTCTCGGCTATAAGACACGTAAGACACATAACAGAACCGATAAGTTTATCGTAAAGCGCCGCAACGGCAAGTAATCTGAAAGGAGGAACTTATTAATGAGTAGAAGCATTAAAAAGGGACCTTATGTCCAGGAGGTTCTTCTTAAAAGAGTTGTGGCTATGAACGAGGCAGGAGAAAAGAAGGTTCTCAAGACATGGAGCCGTTCTTCAACAATTTTCCCTGATTTCGTAGGTCACACATTTGCTGTTCATGACGGACGCAAGCACGTTCCGGTTTATGTTACAGAAGATATGGTAGGACACAAGCTCGGTGAGTTTGCACCTACAAGAACTTATAAGGGCCACGCAGGTTCAAAAACATCAAACAACGGTAAGAAATAAGCGGAAGGAGGAGTTCAGAGATGGAAGCAAGAGCTTATTTAAGAAATGCTCGTATATCACCCAGAAAGGTGCAGATTGTTCTCGATCTTATCAGGAACAAGCCTGTTGACATCGCTTTGGCTACTTTAGATCTTACTCCGAAGGCTGCAAGTCCTATCGTTGCAAAGCTTGTAAAGTCCGCTATGGCAAACGCTGAAAATAATTTCAGCATGAATAGAGACGACCTTTACGTTGCAGAATGCTTCGTAACACCCGGTCCTATCATGAAGAGAATCATGCCAAGAGCACAGGGCAGAGCATATAGAATTTTAAAGAGAACATCACACATCACAGTTGTTCTTAAAGAAAAAGAATAATCCCAAGGAGGTTTGAATAATGGGCCAGAAAGTTAATCCGCACGGTCTTCGTGTCGGCGTTATAAAGGATTGGGATTCACGCTGGTATGCCAACAAGGCAGATTTCGGCGACACTCTTGTTGAGGACTACAATGTTCGTAACTTCATTAAGAAGAGCTTGTATGCAGCAGGTGTTCCGAGAATCGAAATCGAGCGTTTCGCCGATAAGGTTAGAATTCACATCCACTGCGCTAAGCCCGGTATTGTAATCGGCAGAGGCGGCGCAGAAATTGAAAAACTCAGAACAAAGCTTGAGGCTATGATGAAGAAACAGGTTTTCATCAACATCCTCGAAGTTAAGCAGCCTGATATGGATTCACAGCTCGTTGCTGAAAAGATCGCTCTCGACCTTGAGAACAGAGTATCTTTCAGAAGAGCTATGAAGCAGTCTATCGGCAGAACAATGCGTCTTGGCGCAAAGGGAATCAAGGTTAAGGTTTCAGGCAGACTTGCCGGCGCTGAAATCGCAAGAAGCGAAAGCTATCACGAAGGAACAATTCCGCTTCAGACAATCCGTGCAGATATCGACTACGGTTTTGCTGAGGCAGATACAACTTACGGAAAGCTTGGCGTAAAAGTCTGGATCTACAAGGGCGAAGTTCTTAAGGGCGATGCAGCTAAGGCAGCAGCTCAGAGAGAAAAGTTCGAGAAGAAGAACGACAGATCTAACGACCGCAGACGCCGTGACGACAGACGTGACGACAAGCGCGGCGGAAACAGACGCGGCGGAAGAAACTTCAACCGTGACGCTAAAAGAGAAGGAGGTAACCAGTAATGCTGCTTCCAAAAAGAGTTAAGTACCGCAGAGTCCACAGAGGACGTCTGAAGGGCAAGGCATACAGAGGAAACAAGGTAACTTACGGAGATTACGGTCTCCAGGCTCTTGAACCGGCATGGATCACTTCCAACCAGATCGAGTCTGCCCGTATCGCTATGACACGTTACATCAAGAGAGGCGGTCAGGTATGGATCAAGATCTTCCCCGACAAGCCTATCACAGAAAAGCCGGCTGAAACACGAATGGGTTCAGGTAAGGGCTCACCGGAATACTGGGTAGCAGTCGTTAAGCCCGGCAGAGTTCTCTTTGAAATCAAGGGAGTTGCTGAGGAAACCGCAAGAGAAGCTATGCGTCTTGCTATGCACAAGCTTCCTATCAAGTGTAAGTTCGTAAAAAAGGCAGAGCAGGAGGTTGAGCAGTAATGAAGGCATCAGAAATCAGAGAAATGTCAGTTGATGAGCTCAACGAGAAGCTCGTAAGCCTGAAAGAAGAGCTTTTTGCTCTCCGCTTTCAGCACGCTATAAATCAGCTTGATAATACAGCTCGTCTTAAAGCTGTAAAGAAAGATATTGCACGCATCAAGACAACTCTGCGTGAGGCAGAGCTTGCTGCACAGCAGTAAGAAAGGGAGGATTTAGCTAATGTCTACTGAAAGAAACCTTAGAAAAACAAGAGTAGGTAAGGTTGTAAGCGATAAGATGGATAAGACCGTCGTAGTTGCTATCGTTGATAACGTTAAACACCCGCTTTACAAGAAGATCATCAAGCGTACCGTAAAGCTCAAGGCTCACGATGAGAACAATGAGTGCAGAATCGGTGACCGTGTTGAGGTTATGGAAACACGTCCGCTTTCCAAGGACAAGAGATGGCGTGTTACAAATATCATTGAAAAGGCTAAGTAATTTTGATATAAGCTTAATGCTTGAAAGGAGGAACTCGCTGTGATACAGATGCAGACTTATCTTAAAGTCGCTGATAACACAGGCGCTAAGGAGCTTATGTGTATCAGAGTTCTGGGTGGTACACGCAGAAGATATGCAAATATCGGAGACGTTGTAGTGGCTTCCGTTAAGAAAGCAACACCCGGAGGCGTTGTAAAGAAGGGCGATGTTGTAAAGGCAGTTATCGTTCGTTCAGCTAAGGGTCTCAGAAGAGAGGACGGAACTTATATCCGTTTCGATGAGAACGCCGCTGTAATTATCAAGGAAGATAAGAACCCAAAGGGTACACGTATCTTCGGACCGGTTGCTAAGGAGCTCCGTGAAAAGGAGTACACAAAGATCCTCAGTCTCGCACCGGAAGTTCTTTAATGGAGGTGTCATTCGATTATGAGTAAGGTACACGTAAAAACCGGTGACACTGTTATCCTTCTCACCGGAAAGTATGAGGATAAATTCACAAGCAAGGGCGACAGAAAAACAGGTAAGATCGTTGAGGTAAGCCCTAAAGAGGATAAGGTGATCGTTGAGGGAATCAACATCATCACAAAGCACGTAAAGCCCACAAGAATGGGTGAAAAGGGCGGCATCATCAGAACTGAGGCTCCCGTATATGCTTCAAAGGTACAGCTTGTCTGCCCCAAGTGCGGCAAGCCCACAAGAGTCG
>UQXS01000031.1 GCA_900545125.1 uncultured Ruminococcus sp. | reverse complement strand
ACTAAGATTGTCAGCATATGCAACTCACATCTTTGGCTCGCTTTTCATATAATGAAATGGTATTTGAAAAAAAATCGCCGCATGGCGGCAGAATGGAGATCATTATGAAAAGCAAGCTTAAAATACTTATTGCCGGCGGCGATATGCGACAGGTCTACTGTGCCCGCCGCCTTTCAGACACATACGAGACCGGCATAACAGGCTTTGATGAAGAACTTATTCCGGCAGGAAGTCCGCCGTTTGTACAAATAACAGACAACGCCTCCTTTGACTGCGCTGTCCTGCCCGTTCCTCCGCTGGACGAAGCAGGAATGATAAGCACCCCCTGCTTCGGCGGAAAACTCTCTCCCGAAGATGTAAAAAAACTCATTAAACCAAACGGAATTATTTTCGCAGGAAAAACCAACAAACATCTGCGTGAAACTTTCAAAAACTTTGAAATATACGATTACATGGAATGTGAAGATCTCAACCTGAAAAATTCCATTCCCACCGCCGAGGGGGCGGTTCAGATCGCCCTTACGGAACTTCCCGTGACTTTAAGCGGTCTCCGTGTTCTCATTGTGGGCATGGGCAGGATCGGCAGAGCTCTTGCAGAGATACTCAAGGGATTCGGCGCTGACGTGACCGCAGCAGTTCACAACGCCAAAGGAGCTGCAAATGCACGCATCCACGGCATAAAATCAATCTGCACCGACAATATGGAAAACAACTATGCTCTGGTTTTCAATACCGTTCCGCACATTATCTTTGACAGCGAACTACTCAGCCGCTTTGATGAAAAAACACTTTTCATTGATCTGGCATCCAAACCGGGGGGCATCGACTTTGACGCTGCCGCAGAACTCGGCATAAAAGCAATCTGGGCACTGGGGCTTCCGGGAAAAACAGCTCCCATAACATCAGGAGAGATCATTGCCGAAACAGTAAGCGGCATTCTCTCGGGAAAGGAGAGCAACAATGGCTGAGATATTAAAGGGTCTTAAAATCGGATACGCTCTGACTGCCTCATTCTGCACCTTTGAACGCAGCTTTGAACAGGCTCGCATACTCGTGGATATGGGCGCGGATCTTCTGCCAATAATGTCGGAACATTCCGCTTCTGTCAACACACGCTTCGGAACAGCAGAAGATAATATCCGGAAACTACGTGATATCTGCGGTACTGATGTCATAACCAACATCGACGGCGCAGAACCTATCGGGCCGAAAGGATTGACCGATCTGATGATCGTCGCTCCCTGTACTTCAAATACAGTGGCAAAACTGGCTAACGGCATCACGGATACCGTTGTGACAATGGCGGTAAAATCTCATCTGCGCAGCGGAAAACCTGTCCTGCTTGCTATTGCATCAAACGATTCTCTTCTTGGTTCGGCGAAAAATCTGGGTGAACTCTTCAACAGAAAAAATTACTACTTCGTGCCTATGCTCCAGGACGACTGGATAAATAAGCCTGCTTCCCTCGTAGCTGAATTCGGCATGATCCCGCAGGCAGCAGAAGCAGCCATGAACGGGATACAGCTCCGGCCTCTTATATATCATTCAAAAAATTAAAAAATAGTGTATCAAACCGGATTATCCGTATATAATATAAGAGCCTATATTCATAGGGAAGGTGTGCGGATTTTCGAGCATAATTTTGTCGATTACAAGACGAAAAGGCGAAAACATACTGTCGTATGATGAGCTTTTTCAACGCAGCAATCGGCAAAATTTGCCGAAAAAACGTGCAGCTTATCCTATAAATACAGGCTCTGAATATCAAACATTAATGGAGGTATTATTATGTACGGACTTACACCGTTTTCACGCAGTAATTACGATATTTTCAATCTGTTCAATGATTTTGACAGAAACTTTTTCGGAGATCACTCCTCTGTCTGCTCATGCCGCACCGATATAAGAGACGAGGGCGACAAATATGTGCTGGAATCAGAACTTCCGGGCTTTGAGAAAAGCGATATTGATCTGGATATAAACGGTTCTTATCTGGTTATATCAGCCGAACGCCGCAGCAGCAGCGAAAATAAAGACGAAAAGAACAACTATATCCGCCGTGAACGCAGTTTCGGAACTTACAAAAGAAGTTTCGATATTTCTGACGTAAACACTGAGCAGATCAATGCAGAATACAAAAACGGCATCCTGACCGTTGATCTTCCCAAGAAAAAGCAGGAAGAACCAGTCTCAAAACGTCTTGAAATAAATTGATGAGAAAACGGCAATACCGTCAGCTCAGATAAAGCTGACGGTATTTACTGTTCTATTCCATAACTATGTCGCAGAATTTTGCACCGATTACCTTTGACAGATCAACTGGTGAAAGATGAAGCTGAAGTCCTATTCTTCCTCCGCTTATGTAGAAAAGCGGAAGCTCCTCCGCAGAACTGTGAATAACAGTCACAAACTGCTTTTTCATGCCGATAGGCGTACATCCGCCCCGTACATAACCTGTGACCTTCGTTATATCTTTCACATGAAGCAGCGAAACGGATTTTTCTCCCACGCTGACTGCCGCCTTTTTAAGATCAAGCTCCAGTGCGACCGGAATGAGAAAACAATAATATGCCCCTGTTTTTCCCTGCGCTATCAGCGTCTTGAACGTTTCCTCAACAGGCTGTCCAAGAGTTTCAGCAGTTGTTACTCCGTCAATGAATTCGCCGCAGCTATATGTACTGAATTCATACTTCACTCCGGATCTGTCCAGAAAACGCATTGCGTTCGTTTTTACTTCCTTAGCCATTTTCAGCCTCCTGACGGTTCAGTTTACTATATATACATCCGCAGTAATTCTGACGATACAGGCTGTACTGCCTTGAAAGCTCTATGGAATGCTTGTATCCGTCATGCTTCTTGAAATCAGAAAAAAGATATGATACTCCGCACGTCTCTGCGATCTCTCCGCCCCTGTTATTTATGTAGCCGCAGTCTTTATGTGGACTTATAGTCAGCGTTGTGGTGAAATAATCGCATCCCAGCTTGCGTGCTTTTGCTCCTGCCGCTTCAAGACGGTACGATATGCACTTCTGACAGCGTTCTCCTCTTTCCGGAAGTTTTTCCAATCCTTTTGACAGCGCATAAAACGGCGCAGGATCGTATCTTTCTTCAATTACCCGGATATTAAGTCCCATTTCTCTGACAAGCCTTTTAAGTTCGCTGCATCGGAAATCATACTCCTCCTCCGGAGCAATATTCGGATTGAAAAAATACAAAGTGATATCAAAATATTTCTCCAGAACCGTCAGTGTATGGCTGCTGCATGGAGCACAGCAGGCATGAAGCAGCAGTGACGGACGTTCTCCGCCTTTTTCAAGGGCAGCAAGGGTTTCATCCAGCATCCTGCCGTAATTTATCTTATTCATTACTTATCCTCAAGGTTTTTCAAAGCCCTCAGTTCGTCACGGTTGACCCTGATCTCCGCATCACGGAGAAGCTTTACCTCACTTCTGTCCAGAGTTACGGGGACTTCTGATTTATCGGTCTTTATCCGCAATTTGCCGGTAATAAGATTGGCATCCTCAACTCTGCCCTTGTCTCCGTCAGGAGTCACAACAATTGCGCCTACTTTCGGAGTTATTTTCAGAAGTTCCTCATAGACATTCTGCTCGTTTTTCAGACAGCACATAAGTCTGCCGCAAGTTCCTGAGATCTTTGTCGGATTGAGAGAAAGTCCCTGTTCCTTTGCCATTTTAATGGATACAGGCTGAAAATCGCCCATATATCCCTTACAGCAGAACTCCCTGCCGCATATGCCCATACCGCCAAGTATCTTCGCCTCGTCACGGACACCGATCTGTCTCAGTTCGATACGTGTCCTGAACACGGCCGCAAGATCTTTTACCAGTTCACGAAAATCCACACGATTCTCCGCTGTGAAATAGAAAAGTATCTTGTTATTGTCAAAAGTGCATTCCACGTCAACAAGATTCATTTTCAGTTTGCGGAAAGCAATTTTTTCCTGACATACGTCAAAAGCCTCTTTCTCACGCTGCTTATTTTTGGCAACGATCTTCATATCAGCCTCTGTTGCTATCCGGATAATAGGTTTCAGCGGTGAAGATATCTGATTATCCTCTATCTGCCTGTTTGCGATAACTACTTCTCCGCACTCAACGCCCCGCACCGTTTCAACGATCGCATGATCGCCGACCTTTGCTTCTATACCGTCCGGCGAAAAGTAATATATTTTTCCTACGCTCTTGAAGCGTACTCCTACTATTTCTTTCATATAATTCTCCTTTTTGCCGCTGAATTTATACTGTATTGATTATTTCAGCGCACAAAGATGCTATTACAAGAGGAATATTAACATTGCTTTCTACGGCACTGCGTGCTTTTTCAATGTACCTGTGAAGTCTGACCGCCTGATACACTCCAAGTCTTTCCGAAAGCGATCTGGCAGCTTCATCAAAACAGCTTACAGCTCCGGCTCCGGGACATTTCTGAAATACTGCTGAATCACGTATCAGCTTGTCAAGCATGGAAAATACCTCTCCCACGTCATTTCTGTCCTTTGCCACCGTATAGAACGCTGCATTCATTGCATATTCGTCTCTTTTTATTATACTATCTGCAAGCGATTTTGTCAAATCCACTTTCCGCCGGAGAGATTCGTCAAGAAGATATTCCCTGCACATTCCTATATTGCCGTGAAAACATTTTACGGCTTTCCGGATATCATCACTGCTGTATCCGTCCTCCGCCAAAGCCTGTTCCGCCTGTTCTTCCGTACAGACCGATGTTCCGAAGCAGACACAGCGTGATATTATAGTCGGCAGAAAAACCGACTTTGACTCCGCCGTAAAAATAAAATAGGCGTAGTCCGGCGGTTCTTCAATCAGTTTCAGCAGCTTGTTCTGGGGACGGCTGTCAAAGTTCCGGCAATCGGTGAAGATATAAACCTTTCTGCCGCTTTTATTATTTGGCTTCACAAAAGCATCGCTGGATACTGCCCCCGCTGTTTCCACGGAATATCCGCCAAGCTTGCCGCTTTTCGCAGGATATACAACGTCAGGATGATATCCCGATTCAACATTTTTGCAGGCAGTACAATCACCGCAGGGATGTCCGTCCACCGGAGATTCACACAGCAGAAGCTCTGAATAATATTTGGCTATCAGTTTTTTTCCGCTGCCTTTTTCTCCGTAAAACAACACCGCATGAGCTGCTCTGTCCCTGCGCACCATATTTTCCAGAGTTGAAATCAGATATTCATTTCCATAAATTTTTTTCATATCGTACCTCTCACTTCGGACAGTTTCATTTCTATTTTACCACATTTACAGTTGAAATTCCATAGCTTTTGAAAATATTTATGCATTCCCGGTCAATTATTTCTCCGCTTGCCGCTATGGGAACAGCAGGCGGACACGGAACTCTTACGGCAGCACAGATTCTGCCCTCGGAGTTTTCAACATTTATTTCCTCGCTTGTGGAAAAAACCGCCTCACGGATACTCATTGCCTTTTCGGGAAGATTCATCGAAAATCTGCATGAACTTTTTTCATAGCGTCCGGCATCGGCAATCGCTCTCCCCATAGCCTCTGAAAGTCTGCCGTAATCCTCCTGACGGCACACCGCAGACATCAGCAGAATAAGCAGTTCACTGTCAGCATACTCACATTCTGCGCCGTTTTTTCGCAGAAGATCTGCAAGCTCCCTGCCGTCATATCCGCTTTCAGAGGCTTTCACGGTTATATGAAACGGCTCAGAATCAGCAAACTCCAGTTTTCCGGAAAACCTGTTCCGAAAATCTTCCAGATATGCAAGATTTTCCGCAATATCCCTACGTATGTTCCCGGCAAGGTACTTATTGCACAGGTCAAGAGACATCATCACCGGATAAGACGGACTTGTAGATGCAAAAAGACTCATAGCCGGTTTCAGCAGCGGAACATATTCCTGCCGTGACGTATGGAGCATTGCTGCTCCCGTCAGCACCGGCAGCATTTTATGCGCAGAATCGCAGCACATATCCGCTCCCAGTGCAATGGGGTGGATGCTTTCTTCAAAAAAATGAAGATGAGCACCATGAGCATTATCGACGATCAGCCGTGCTCCGCATCGGCGGCAGACAGCTGAAAGTCCCTGTATATCGGCAAGCCTGCCGGTGTAGTCGGGGGATGTGACATAAAGACAGGCAGGTCTGCCGCTGAATGCAAGCCGTTTCTCAACTTCATCCGTTGAGATCATACCCGAAAGAATTCCGCCCGTATAATGCGGCATTATCCATTCTACGTCCAGATCAAGAAGCGCCGCAGCATTGAGAAAACTGCGGTGAACGTTCCTTACCGCAAATATTTTACGGTTTTCCTGCTTCATAACCGCAAGCATAGCCTGAATGCACAATGTCGATCCTCCGGCTGAATATACCGTGGCAGCCGTCCCGTAAAGTGATGCCATATTTCTTTCACTTTCGGCAATGATGCTCTCCGCTTCAAAAAGGCTGTCCGCACCGGATATCTCAGTAATATCCCCACGGAACAGAGCTTCAAGTTCTTTTTCGGGAGCAATTCCCTTATGTCCCGGCATATGACATCTTAGTCCGCCGGAAGAAGCATATTTCTGTATAAAATCATATATCGGAGTATTCATTTTATCACCTGTCAGATATAATATTTCAGGATACGAAATATCCTCATTTTTGCCCTTGACATAGCAGCCGAAACTGCCTGCTGGGAGATTCCCAGCCGTTTTCCTATCTGGACGGAATCAAGGTTCTTAAAATAGTATAGCATAATTATTTCGTTTTGTCTCGGAGTAAGCTCGTTTTTTATAACATTTAATAATATTTTCTTTAACTTCTGTCTTGACTCCGATTCATTACTGTCAGCAATTATCGCACGCAGTCCGCTGTCCGACTCACCGGTAAAATTATCTGAATAAGTTTCTCGTTTCGGCACGCTGCTCAACCCTCCTCAGATAATTTGTGAGATATACCACAATCTCCCTCATCTGACTGCGTTCCTCGTAAAGCAGACGTATCCGGCGTTCCAGATCAAGTTCCTCTATGGTATCTTCCCGTCCCTTTCTTTTAAGGTCGTTTTTTTGTTTTGTAAGCTGATCTATCCTTTTCTTTGCAAGAATACAGCTTTCTTCATAAGCTTTTATCATCTGTTTCATGTTTTCCTCCTCAGATTTTCATCTGTCAATCTGCGAACATTTTTTCTCTATGTCTTTATTATAGAACAAAAGTTTCTGAATGTCAAGAGAAAACGAACATATATTTTAGATTTAACAAATAAAAACATACATTTCGTCACTGTGCATAATTATTCCTGCAAAATCTGTAACATCCGACAAAATTTAAAATACAGTGAAGAGAAACTTAAAATCATAGCGACTAAATATATAAATAAGTTATGAAATATATCATGCAGTGAGTTGGTTTTTTTGTTTTTTTCGCCAAAACACTTGTAAAGTCCACGGCTGTGTGGTATAATATAAATTATAATATTCGGGATCATACAATGATCTGAAAATATATAAAATATAATAAAAGGAGAAATACATGAAAAAAATAATTATAATAGGCGCCGGCCCTGCCGGTCTGACTGCTGCATATGAACTTCTTAAAGATAATTCCGGCGAATATGACGTTACTGTTCTTGAAGAAACAGATGCCATAGGCGGTATCTCGAAAACAGTCAACTACAAAGGAAACCGCATGGATATGGGCGGCCACCGCTTTTTCTCAAAAATCCCGGAAGTAAACAGCTGGTGGAGCAATATGCTCCCTATGCAGGGCTCTCCCTCATACGACGATCTCCTCCTGAAAAGAAAAGTCTCCGTAAGCAAGGACGGTCCCGATCCTCAGAAGAAAAACCGTGTAATGCTCTCCAGACACCGTGTTTCACGTATCCTTTTCAATGATAAATTCTACGATTACCCCGTTTCACTTAAACCGGAAACTATCAAGAATTTCGGATTCTTTACCACAATGAAAGTCGGATTCAGCTACCTTGCAGCCGTTATCCACAAACGTCCGGAAAATAACCTCGAAAACTTCTACATCAACTGCTTCGGAAAACAGCTTTACTCCATGTTCTTTGAATACTACACGGAAAATCTCTGGGGCAGACATCCCAGCGAGATCGACGCTTCATGGGGCGCTCAGCGTACTAAGGGTCTGTCGATCGTGGGTATCATCAAGGACTTTTTCGGCAAGCTTTTCAAAGTAAAAAACCGTAAGGTCAACACTTCCCTTATCGAAGAATTCAAATACCCTAAACTTGGCCCCGGACAGCTCTGGGAAGTGACCGCTGACGAAATCAAAAAACTCGGCGGAAATATCATCATGAACGCCGCTGTAAAGAAAATACACAAAAACGACGAAAATCTCCTTACAGGCGTGACCTACGTAAAAGACGGCGGGGAACTTACACTGAACGGCGACTGCATCATCTCTTCAATGCCTGTAAAGGATCTCGTTGCCGGTATGAACGATGTTCCGGCAGAACCCGCAAGAATCGCCGCAGGACTCCCCTACCGTGACTACATGACTCTGGGTGTGCTCGTTCCGAAGCTCAATCTTAAAAACAAGACAACTATGAGAACCGTCGGCAATATCGTGCCCGACTGCTGGGTATACGTTCAGGACAGACGTGTAAAAATGGGCCGTTTCCAGATATACAACAACTGGTCTCCCTACATGGTAAAAGATCTTAAAAATACCGTTTGGCTCGGTCTTGAATATTTCGTTACCGAGGGCGATAAGTTCTGGAACATGACAGAAAAACAGTTCTCTGAATTCTGCGTAAAAGAAATGATAAAACTCGGTCTTATTGACAGCGCAGATCAGGTTCTTGATACCCATATGGAAAAGGTAAAGAAAGCTTATCCTGCATATTTCGATACCTACGACGAAATGGATACCCTTGTTGATTACCTCAGCTCTATTGGTAATCTCTACTGCGTAGGACGAAACGGTCAGCACCGCTACAACAACATCGACCACTCTATGTGTACTTCGTTTGAGGCTGTAAAGAACATTAAATCCGGTACTGCGGACAAGTCCAATATCTGGAACGTAAATACCGAAAAAGAATATCACGAGGAGAAGAAGTAATGGAAAATTCCAATCTTCAGGAAATAAAGGATATTCTTCGTTCAAAAAAGTTTTCAAAACTGTTTTCAGGAGATACCGAAAATACTTTTATCCAGTTTTTCCGGTATCTCTTCGTGGGCGGTCTGGCAGCCATAGTAGACTGGGGCGTATCTTACCTGTTATTCAGGTTCGCCTTTAATGAAAAAAGCAGTCTGGCAGCCGCCGCTAACGGAATATCTTTCGTGGCAGGACTGGCAGTCAATTATCTGATAAGCACATTCTGGATATTCAAAAACTCAAATGTCAAATCAAGGCTGAAAGAATTCCTCATCTTTGCAGCTATAGGTCTGGTCGGACTTCTTCTGACCATCGGAATAACCGAACTCTTTGAATTATGGCTCGCAGACGCAACAAGCGCTTTTCAGATAATTGCCAAAATAGTTTCTACAGGAGTCGCTTTCTTCTGGAACTTCTTTGCACGAAAAATAATTCTCTATTCTAAAAAGAACACAAATTAAAGAGGACTACTTATGGAAAAAAATACAAAACAAAAAAACGAAAGTAAGTCAAAACAGACGAAAACATCTCCGGAGCAATCCAAAAAATCCGGGGATGCTCCGGTAGCCGTTCCAACCTCATTTCCGGACAAGCTTAAATTCTACGGTGGCAAGGGAGCTGCCGCTTTCAACAAATACAAAAGACCGGTCGGCAAAGTTATATCCTACATTATACCGATAGCAATTTTCCTCTACGTGGCATCCGTAGTTATCTACTTCATTACCTCCGCATACCGAGCTGAGTTCCACTCCGACTGTACGGATACTATCCTCTGGGCAAACGCCTCTATCGAGGGCGGAGCAGTATACGACGAAAATTTCGGATACGCCTGCTTCCTGCCCTTTGGCATAAACGTCATAATGCAGCCCCTTATAAATATGTTCGGTCTTACAATGAAAGCACATATCTGGGGCATGATGAGCTACTTCATACTGCTTGTCCTTTTCTTCTGCCTTATGCTTAAAGAAATGCACTGGAATATCCGAAGCATTCTTATTGCCTGCTCCGTTTTCCTCTCAATGACCGTTTCATCACAGAAACTGAGAGAAATATTCTGGCAGCATACCATTTACTACACACTTGGAATACTCTTCATTGTGATAGGTCTTTATCTTTACTTCCATATGCTTAATCTCTCGGAAAAAATAAAAAGCCTGAATCCGAAGGATACAAAGGGTAAAATAACTTTCCTGCGCTTTATGATAGTTTTCATTTGCCTTGCAGTATTCATTATGTTTACGGCAACAGACGGAGTATCCGCACTTTCTATCTTCGCTATCCCGTTTATAGCCGCCCTGTTCGCTGAATTTTTTGTAAATACTGACAATAACATCACAAGCAAAAGAGCATTAAAAACAATCGCTATGGTAGGATGCTTCGGCATAATGATAATCCTCGGCATGAAGCTTAACGCAAAATGGACGGGCGACCTTAAAGCAGGATATCAGGATGCATATTCCGTTTTCTCACCAATCGACGAATGGACAGCCAATTTCCATAAATTCCCGCTCGCTTGGATGAAACTCAACGGCGTACAGGATGTCGTTTATCAGACAAAGGATGACGGTACGGCTATAAAAATTTCTGATATGGAAGGCATACAGAATCTTATTTATATTCTGGCATCGCTTGTTCTTCTCGTTATGCCGATTATCGCCACTTGCTTCTACCCTAAGTACAAAAAGGCTAAAGACGGTCATATGATCCGCATCTTCGTGTGGATGCACTGGGCTTGCACGGCAATCGTCCTTATGGGATACTTCTTCGGAGTTCTTTCCGGCGCAGACTGGAGACTTACTCCTATCCTCGGAACTTCTCTTATTCTTTCAATATTCTTTGTTCACTGGGCAATCTCCACAAATACACCGGTTCAGAGAATCGCAGCATTCCTTTCAATACCGGTACTGATGGTTTCCATGCTTAATCTTAAAGCAGTCAAGGATATCGAAAAGGATTATCACAAGGCAAACAATCTCTATGGTCTTGCAGAATTCCTTGAGGATGAGGGTCTTACCTACGGATATTCTACTTTCTGGCAGGCTAACGCCATTACTCTCATATCCGATTCAGAAGTCAAGGTTCGTGACGTTAACATCGACGACTACGGCGTTACCGCCCGTATCTACCAGTCATCAAAGGAATGGTACAAGGATCAGCCCGGACAAAAAGAATACTTCCTCCTGGTAAATCCGAATGAATATCAGACTCTTGTCAACATACAGAGTCCGCTGCTTATGGAAAAGACAAAGGAACTTTCCGTTACTATAAACAATACGGAATATCGTGTTCTTGTATTTGACCACAATTTTATTCCTGAGGTTGTTTAAAAAATCCCCTATGCTGTAAGAGAATACGCATAAAAATAATGCCCGAAAGCAGTTTTTCAACTGCTTTCGGGCAAATTTTGTTTAAATTAATAATCTGGAAAAGAAACTTTCTGAAGAACGATTCTTCCCGGTAAAGTTACGCAGAATTCTGTCAGCTTATAAACCGCCACTCCACAAATCTTTCTTTCATGAACTGACTGTCATAATGTTTATCTATTATTTCCTCGATTCCATTAGATGGCAGCTCTCCCTCATGACGCTCTTTCCATCGCAGAAAACATGCACCCGTAACAATAAAATCCACAGCAAGAAATGCAGAAAATATTACACATCCTATATTCCATGCCTTGCTTTCCATATGGCTCAGCAAACCGTCAAACAAGGGCAGCAGCATCTGAAATATCAATCCTGCCAGCCCCCATATTATCGTCATTTTAACGCAGATCAGCCCCATAAAATTAAGCGGATAATGACTATATGTCCATGCTTTCATATTGAGACAGTATTTCAGCAGCAATCCGCAGATCAGCTCAACTCCCGAACCAAGACAGGCATATATAATGAAACGTACAAAAATATTCATATTGCCAAACGCATGGCAGGCTGCATAGTATCCTGCAAGTCCAAATCCATAGATGATACAGAAAGGCCCCCAGATAGTTACCACGTGTGTTTCCCAGCGGTCGTGCATGAAATAATACCATACGCCCTCGATGAGAACTCCCAAAACGCTGCCTATTATAAACAGCCAGAATAATCGTGGATATGTTACTACTCTTTTGTTTTCATCTGAATTGTTCTTCAATTACTGCCTCCTTACTTGTCAAAGGTGAATTTCTTCAGGATCGGAACGAGCATTCCGCCAAGTGCATTTCCAACTACCACTGTACCAAGATACATGATTCCCTCGCCGGTGGGATATGCTGCAAAATAATAGAAACAATCGGCAACGGAATGATTGAATCCGCTGAGAATAAATATCATGACGGGAACTGCCGTACCGAATACAAGGGACGTATCTGCACCTGTTTCACGGCAGTTACGGGCATTCTGCACCGCAAGATACATGAGCAGACCACAGAATATTCCCAGAATAAAGCGGCTTTCTATTGAATCCCCCAGTTTCGTTTCCATAATAGACGAAGCACTCTCATGTACCTTGTCACCGATTCTTGTAAGAAGAACCATTCCGGCTGCCATTGCCGTTCCAAAAATGTTTCCGGCAAGAGTAACCAGTACCTCGGCTATGTAAAAGGGTTTATTTTCCGGGATATATCCCACTTTTCCGGTATACAGTGCAAATCCGTAACGGATTATGGTGAACAGTCCGAAACTGAACAGGAACGATCCGACCACCTTATTTTCTGCCATAAGATAAATTATTCCGCCAATTCCGATCATTATACCAGCCGCAATGCCTTTGAAAAAAATGCTTCTGAAAGATTCGTGTTTCATATATAACCTCCTATATCATAATATGTTGATTATACCACGAACCGACATAAAAGTCAATTAAAATGTCAGAAATCTCTTTCACATGAATAAAAGGCGAACCCCTATGGATTCGCCTCTTTATTATTGTATATAAGAACTTGCCGTATTAATACATTCCGCCGGCAGGCATTGCAGGAGCTGCGGGAGCTTCCTCCTTGATATCAGCCACAAGGCTCTCTGTTGTAAGAACCATTGCAGCTACAGAAGCAGCATTCTGGAGTGCGCTTCTTGTAACCTTTGTAGGATCAACGATACCTGAAGGAATCATATCGCAGTAAACCTCCTTGTAAGCATCAAAGCCATAGCCGACCTTTCTTGAACGAACGATCTTATCAATAATTACACTGCCTTCAAGACCGGCATTCTCAGCAATCTGGCGTACAGGAGCTTCAAGTGCTTTAAGAATGATCTTTGCACCTGTCTTTTCATCTCCCTCAAGAGTGGGAATAAGCTTTGCAACAGCAGGTATAGCATTGATATATGCCGTTCCGCCGCCTGCAACGATACCTTCCTCAACGGCTGCCTTTGTAGCTGCAAGTGCATCCTCAATACGGAGCTTCTTCTCCTTCATTTCGATCTCTGTAGCTGCACCTACCTTGATAACAGCAACACCGCCTGCAAGCTTTGCAAGTCTCTCCTGAAGCTTCTCACGGTCAAAATCAGAAGTAGTTGTCTCAATAGCAGCACGGATCTGGTTTACTCTGGACTTTATCTCGCCCTTGTCACCTGCACCGTCAACAATGATAGTGTTCTCTTTCTGGATAACTACCTGCTTAGCCTGACCAAGCTGCTCGATAGTTGTTTCGCTGAGTTCAAGACCAAGCTCAGAAGAAATTACCTCGCCGCCTGTGAGAACAGCGATATCCTTGAGCATTTCCTTACGTCTGTCGCCGAATCCGGGTGCCTTGACAGCAGCAACCTTGAAAGTTCCTCTCAGATTGTTAAGGATGATCGTTGTAAGAGCCTCTCCCTCAACATCCTCAGCAATGATAACAAGCTTTCTGCCCATTTTAACGATCTGTTCAAGAAGAGGAAGTATCTCCTGGATAGAAGAGATCTTCTTGTCTGTGATAAGAACATAAGCGTCGTCATATACAGCTTCCATTTTATCAGTATCAGTAACCATATAGGGTGAGATATAACCACGGTCAAACTGCATACCCTCAACTACTTCGCTGTATGTTTCAGCAGTCTTGCTCTCCTCGATAGTGATAACTCCGTCAGAAGTAACTTTTTCCATTGCTTCGGCTATAAGCTTGCCTACGTTTTCGTCAGCAGAGGAAATAGCGCCTACTCTTGCGATATCCTCTGTACCCTCAACAGCTTTTGAATTAGCTGTGATATTTTCTACTGCCGTATCTACAGCCTTTGCAATACCCTTTTTAAGAACCATGGGATTTGCACCTGCTGCAATGTTCTTCATTCCCTCACGAACGATAGTCTGAGCAAGAAGAGTAGCTGTTGTTGTACCGTCTCCGGCAGCGTCGTTTGTCTTTGTAGCAACTTCCTTAACGAGCTGTGCTCCCATGTTCTCGAAAGCGTCCTCAAGCTCGATATCCTTTGCGATAGTTACACCATCGTTTGTGATAAGGGGAGCACCGAACTTCTTGTCAAGCACAACGTTTCTGCCCTTGGGTCCCATTGTGATCCTTACGGTATCAGCAAGCTTGTCAATACCTGCCTGAAGTGATTTTCTTGCGTCTTCGCCGTATTTAATATCTTTAGCCATAATAATCAATCTCCTTTATAATTAATGGTATTCCGATTACATATATAATCAGTCAACAACAGCCAGAATATCTTCCATTTTGACGATAATGTATTCCTGCCCCTCAAGTTTTACGTTAGTTCCTGAGTACTTGGAAATGAGGATCTTATCACCGATCTTTACTTCCATTTTAACATCGGCTGTTCCGGGGCCTACTTCAACGACCTCAGCAACCTCCGGCTTTTCCTTAGCAGCTCCGGAAAGGATAATACCGCTCTTTGTGGTCTCCTCTGCCTCAACCATTTTAACTACAACTCTGTCCTGTAAAGGTTTGATTGTCATAATATATACCTCCTTAAATTATTGCCGTTTGTCTTTAGCACTCTCTTTCCCTGAGTGCTAATTATATTTTACCACCTTTTTGCAATAAATCAAGAGTATTCCATCATTTTCATTGATATGCACAATTTATCGCAGAAAATGTTGATTTGATTTGCCTCATTTATTATAACGATTTACACAAATAATCTCCTTTTGTGACCCTTGAATGAAAAATCCCAAAAAGACTTGCAATTGCATCGGGCTTATGGTATAATATAACTTGTTTATTAAGGTTTTAAAAACGAGCAATGCTCAGAATGGAGAAAATCATGAATTTCAAAAAGCTTTTTTCATCACTGACCGCTGCTGTTTCCGTTTCGGCTCTGGCTGCTTTTACTGCAATCTCCGCTTTTGCTGAGGACGCCGCAGCAGAAACAACCGCAGCAGCAAGCAGCAATCAATCCGCAGGCGGCAGCATATGGGGATTCCTTCTGCCTCTTATCCTTATGTTCCTGCTCCTCTACTTTATCGCTATCAGACCACAGAAGAAAAGAGACAAGGAACTCAAAGAAATGCAGAACAGCCTTGAAGTCGGCGATGAAATTATCACCGGCGGCGGTATAGTAGGAATCGTTGTACGTACCG
>UQXS01000030.1 GCA_900545125.1 uncultured Ruminococcus sp. | reverse complement strand
TTCAGAAATATCTGCTTAAAATGCTCGATAAACTGCCGGAATTATCATAATTACCAAGCAGGTTATGGCTGCTGTACCAAATTAAGGTGCAGCAGCCATAATTATTTGTGCATACTTAACAATGACAAGAAATAGTTTTTGTGATATTAAATAAAAATAAAATAATGTTAAATAATCGGTTCACTTTTTTATTATTTTATGTTATAATTAATATGGATTTTTATGATTGGAGTGATGCGGATAAAAACTTTATATATATCAGATCTTGACGGCACACTTCTTGATCCGGCAGGAACGATAACGGATAAAACGGCAGAAATAATAAATTCTCTTGCCGGCAGGGGACTTGATTTTACCTTTGCTACTGCCAGAACTATCTATTCCGCCGGAGTTATAACCGCAGGACTTAATATCAGCACCCCTTGTATTTTGATGAACGGCGTGTGCATTTATGATCTGAAAAAACGAAAATATGTCAGTGTGGAATCTGTTTCACAGGAGTTGTTTGAAAAAGTAATATCCTTGTTTGAGGAACATGGCACAGAATGTTTTATGTTCCGTATCTGCGGAGAAAAACTGACCACATACTATACCGAGCTGACTGAAAGGGTCATGGCACAATTTGCGGAGGACAGGCAGAAAAATTATGGCAAGCCTTTCGTTCAGTGCCGTGATATGCGTGATGTCACAGAGGGGGAGGCTGTTTATTTTACAGCGATGAGCGAATATGACAGACTTCTGCCGGTACGGAATGCTGTTAAGGAGACGGAGGGGCTTGACTGCGCCTTTTATGAGGATACTTATACCGGAAAATGGTATCTGGAAATATTCTCGTCAAAGGCATCAAAGGCAAACGGAATAAAAAAACTCAGAAGTCTGGGTGGATTTGATGAGATAGTTTGTTTTGGGGATAATCTGAATGATCTTAGTATGTTTGAACAGTCTGATGTGAAGATCGCTGTGGCAAATGCCCGTGATGAGGTAAAAGCCGCTGCGGATATTATCATAGGTTCTAACGAATGTGACGGAGTGGCAGAATATCTTAAAAATAATTATTATATTAAGAAAGGATAAATTAATTATGAAAAAACTTATGCTTGGAAACGAAGCCTTTGCAAGAGGTTTATATGAGGCAGGATGCCGGATTGTATCCAGCTATCCCGGAACGCCTTCAACGGAGATCACCGAGGAGGCTGCAAAATATGATGAGATGTACGCAGAATGGGCACCAAATGAAAAAGTGGCAATGGAGACGGCTCTCGGCGCTTCAATTGCCGGAGCAAGAAGCTTCTGCGGCATGAAGCACGTTGGTCTTAACGTTGCGGCAGATCCACTTTATACTGCGTCCTATACCGGAGTAAACGGCGGTATGGTTATCGCTGTAGCCGACGATCAGGGAATGCATTCCTCTCAGAATGAGCAGGACAGCCGTCATCACGCCATTGCGTCAAAGGTGCCGATGCTTGAACCCTCTGATTCTGCCGAATGCAAGGAATTCGTCAAGACAGCGTATGATATTTCCGAAATGTATGATACTCCCGTTATTGTGAGAATGTCTACCCGTGTAGCCCATTCACAGAGTATAGTTGAGATGGAAGACAGACAGGACGACAGCCTTAAAGAGTACGTAAAATCCCCCCAGAAGTATGTTATGATGCCTGCTTACGCCAAGAGCAAGCACGTATTTGTTGAGAAGCGTACGGAAAAGCTTACAGAGTACGCAGAAACATCTCCCCTGAACAGAACCGAGATATCCGAAACGGCTGAGTTCGGCGTTATCACAAACGGAGCGGCTTATCAGTTTGCAAAAGAAGCTCTCGGTGACAAGGCTTCTTATCTTAAACTGGGAATGGTAAATCCTATGCCGGTTCAGCTTATCCGTGATTTTGCCGCAAAATATGAGAAGGTTTACATAATCGAGGAACTTGACGGCATTATTGAGCAGCACTGCCGCAATATAGGCGTAACAAATATTCAGGGCAAGGAGATATTCGGATATATCGGAGAGATTCCGCAGTCAGTCATTGCAGAGAAGATTCTGGGTGAAAAAAAGGAATTTAACGCCCTTGAAGAAAATATCCCCGTGCGTCCGCCTGTTATGTGCGCCGGATGCCCCCACAGAGGTATGTTCTATACGCTGAAAAAGCTTGGCGTAACCGTTTCGGGTGATATCGGATGCTATACACTCGGAGCCTGCGCTCCCCTTGAAGCCCTTGATACGACTATCTGCATGGGCGCTTCTATTTCCGGTCTCCACGGATTCAACAAGGCAAGAGGAGCTGAAAGCGAGCACAGAAGCGTTGCTGTTATCGGCGATTCTACCTTCATGCACAGTGGTATAACGGGTCTTGTTAATATCGCTTACAATGATTCAAATTCTACTGTTATTATTCTTGACAACTCTATTACGGGAATGACAGGTCATCAGCAGAATCCTACCACAGGTAAGAATCTTAAAGGAGATCCTGCCGCAGCCGTTAATCTTGAAGAGCTCTGCCATGCTGTCGGAATAAAGAGAGTACGTGTAGTCGATCCATATAAGCTGGCAGAGTGCGAAACGGCAGTAAAGGAGGAACTTGCTGCGGACGAAGCATCAGTTATTATTTCAAGACGTCCATGCGCTCTGCTCAAGTACGTAAAGCACAACGCTCCTCTTAAAGTAAACAGCGATAAGTGCGTCGGCTGCAAGATGTGCATGAAGCTTGGCTGTCCCGCTATATCCATGAAAGATGGCAAGGCTGTTATAGATCATACACAGTGCGTCGGCTGCGGTATCTGCACGGAAATGTGTAAGATAGGAGCTATCGGCTGAAAACGGAAAGGAAAGATCTGCATGAACAACGAAATATACGAGGAATTCACTCACTGGCTCGATGATCTTCTGGAAAACGCTGATGTCCCCGGAAATGCCTGTGCATGGTGCTTTAATCTCTATGAGGAATCCGTTGAGGACAGTGTATATGCTATACAGCTTATCGCAGCAGATGAATTTGATGAAAATGATGACGAATGGGCTTGCTCCGAAGTATGGTCGTCGGAGGAAAATATATTCTGCATAGAACTTTCTGATGAACCTGAAAAAGACTGGAAGGCTGCACTGAAAATCTTTTCCGGAATGGCAGAAGAATATATCAGAGACGGAAAATATGCGGATATACTTACATCCAAGTCTATAGGCATCGGATTTGTAGACGGCGATCTGGAAATTTTAAATAATAACGAAAGGTGATTTGAATATGGAAACTAAATCAATTATGATAGTAGGTGTGGGCGGACAGGGCTCGCTGCTTGCCTCACGTCTTTTAGGAAACGTCCTGCTTGCTCAGGGATATGATGTAAAGGTAAGCGAGGTACACGGAATGTCGCAGAGAGGCGGTTCTGTTGTCACTTATGTAAGATACGGCGATAAGGTGTATTCTCCCGTTATCGAAAAGGGAGAGGCAGACGCCGTTATCTCCTTTGAACTTCTCGAGGCTGCAAGATGTCTCCCGTATCTTAAAAAGGGAGGTCATCTCATTACGTCAACTCAGCAGATAGATCCTATGCCCGTTATTACCGGAGCTGCTGCATATCCGGAGAATCTTACAGAAAAGCTTGCAGCGGCAGGAGCTGACCTTGTTGCAGTTGACGCTCTTACTCTTGCGGAACAGGCAGGAACATCAAAGGCAGCCAATGTTGTTCTTATGGGGGTTCTGGCGTCAAAAATGGATTTTCCGGAAGAACTCTGGCAGAATGCTCTTGAACAGTGCGTTCCCGCAAAATTTCTGGAACTGAACAAGAAGGCTTTTGAACTGGGAAAGAACGCATAATTGCGGAATCATAGCATTATAAGACGTGAGAGGGGAGATTCAATGAAACGCATATTGTCATTTATTGCTGCTCTGATTATGACGGCTGCCGTCTGCTGTTCCTGCGGAGATACTGATGCAGGAACGGACAGTCCGGAGACATCCGAATCCGAAACAGAGGAAAACGTGGAAATAATCATTCCTGAAACAGAACCGGATATAAAACATCAGACATATACAAAGTCAATAGAAAAGGGAGAGAAACCCGAAGTTACAGCGGTACACCTTTCGTGTATGTGCGACGGCGACATCAAAGAGAAGGTTGAAATCAGCGATCTATATAATGTGAACGTTCTTCACAGCGGAGTTGTGGGACTTGTGGGAGTTCCCATAGAGCTGACATATGATGACAGTCTTTCTGAAACGAAGCTCTATTTTCTCTACGATGCGGACGAATTGAGAGGTATCCCGCAGAAAAATCTTATAATGCTTCACTATAACGAGGAGAGTCAGTTCTATGATACGGTGGAAAATTTTGTTTTAAACGAGGATGAACACACAGTCTCAGCCGACATATCCGAGGGCGGAGTGTATCTCCTTGCAGACGCATATCAGTGGTATGACTGCTGGGGAATTGATGTTTCAGAATATGCCTATGACAGACGACAGGAAGATTATCCTACCGACTGGGAACGTAAATCTGATACGGGAAGCATTATGGAGCTTGCCGATAAGGGCTGGGCTATGGAAAATGCTCCGGAATTCCATGTGTCTGATGCGGCGGAACTTGCTTCTGTTGTATGGTACGTGAACGGCATCGGTGCGGATGACGGTGTTGCCGTATTTCTTGAAAACGACATTGATCTTACCGGATACGACTGGAAACCAATGGGCTGGACGAACGGCGGAACAAAACATCAATTCAGCGGAATAGTGAACGGTCAGGGACATACCATAAACGGAATGACTATAAACTCCGGCTATGAAGATACAGGCTTTATCGGCTATGGTCTTGGTGCTGTGGTTCAGGATATCAGCTTTACAAACGCCGATGTATCGGCAACAGGATGTACCGGAATAGCAGGCGGTCAGCTCTATATGTGCGGCGAGTGGATCAATGTTCACACTCAGGGCAATGTCAGCGGAGGAGGAGAAGACTATGGAGCAATAGTCGGCAGAGAGACTGATATCGCTTTCAGAGACTGCACAGCAGACGTTACCGTTGACGGAGAGCCTTTTGAATATCTTTCATATCGTCAGAAGCGTGAAGCTGATGTTGAAATAGTGGAGACGTTTAATCTTACAATGAGCGAAGATCATACCGTTACCCGTGACGAGCATGACGGCTTTACGAACTTAGGCTGGATGATAAAGCACGATGATATCCAAGTTCTCCACAGAAATGCGGAGAATGAGCTGAGCTATCAGTATTTCGGTAATAGTCCGGGAAAATATACTATTTATCTTACCGCTTATATAAACGGCACTTACATAAGAGTAAGCAATGTTATAGAATACACAATATAATAAAAATTAAAGGAGGAATTACCAATGGAAAGATACTGGAATGAAGAAATTGAGTGTATGTCGAGGGAGGACATGAAGAAATTGCAGGATGAACGTCTTGTGGCTCAGGTAAAGCACGTTTATGAAAACGTAAAGTATTACCGTGACCTCATGGACGAAAAGGGCGTCAGGCCGGAGGATATCAAGTCTACCGACGATCTTCACAAGCTTCCTTTCCTTTCAAAGGCAGATCTGCGTGAAGCGTATCCCTACGGACTTCTTGCAAAGCCTCTCAGCGACTGCGTAAGAATCCAGTCTACAAGCGGAACTACCGGAAAGCGTGTTGTTGCATTTTATACACAGCACGACCTTGACCTCTGGGAGGACTGCTGCGCCCGTGCAATTACTGCCGCCGGAGGAACAAACGAGGATGTATGTCAGGTATGTTACGGTTACGGTCTTTTCACAGGAGGCCCCGGACTTAACGGCGGTTCTCATAAGGTCGGCTGTCTTACTCTTCCTATGTCAAGCGGAAATACCGAACGCCAGATCACTTTTATGCGTGATCTGGGAGCTACAATTCTTTGCTGTACTCCGTCATATGCCGCATATATCGGCGAAACTCTCCATGATATGGGATATACGACAGACGATATCAAGCTGAAAGCAGGAATTTTCGGAGCAGAGCCGTGGACAGAGGAAATGCGCCGTTCTATCGAGAAATCTCTTGGCATAAAGGCATATGATATTTACGGTCTTACCGAGACAAGCGGTCCCGGCGTATCTTTTGAGTGCTCCGAGCAGACAGGTATGCATATCAATGAAGATAACTTCATTCCTGAGATAATCAATCCCGAAACAGGAGAGGTTCTCCCCGATGGAGAAGTTGGTGAACTTGTATTCACAAGCATCACCAAAGAGGCTTTCCCGCTGCTCAGATACAGAACAAGAGATCTCTGTGTTCTCAGCAGAAAGAAGTGCTCCTGCGGACGTACTCTTATCAAGATGAGCAAGCCAATGGGAAGAAGCGACGATATGATGATAATTCGTGGTGTAAACGTGTTCCCGTCACAGATTGAGACAGTTCTTATCGAGCAGGGATATTCTCCGAATTATCTTATCGAGGTTGACCGTGTGAATAATTCCGATACGCTGGATATCAGTGTTGAGATGAATCCCGACCAGCTTTCCGACAAGGTAAAGGATATGCAGCAGCAGGAAAGATCGCTTGCCGAGGCAATGAAAACTATGCTGGGAATCAATCCGAAGATCCACCTTGTAACGCCTAAGTCGATCACCAGAAGCGAGGGTAAGGCTGTACGTGTTATCGACAGACGTAAGCTTCATGATTGACAGGAGACAGGTTTATATGAAAAAAATTATATCGGCAGTTCTTGCAGGTGCATTATGCGCAGGAGCATTTGTTTCATGCGGAGACAAGGAAAAAGGCAGCAAAGGCGGCGCATTATCGACAAAGGGAAAGAGCGAGTATGCTCCGCTGCTGCCCATTGACGGCAACAGCGAACCAATTAAAGAAAGCATCGACAAGGGTATTGAATACAGCATTGATAAGGCAAAGGAAAATGATTCGGAATACAGTCCGTTCGTGATAAAGTTCTCCGGAGATGAGTTTGTGATGCCGATTCAAATGAATGCTGATGGCTGGTCATATTATGACGGGACTTTTTCGATAAAAGACGGAACGATAAAGTTTTTCTATGAAGATTATATTGCTCCCCAAAAAGATATGAAGGTTAATATCAATGATAAAGTTGAATATGATGACGATATTTTGGACAGGACATCTGATAAATTAGACGGTTTATCAGACGATGAAAAAAAGGAGTTAATAAAAAAGGAACAAGAAAAAAGGGCTTCTGCTGCGGCAATTGACCAAATGGAAAAGCTGAACGAATACGGTTCATATTGTAAATATGCAGTTCCGGGAATGAATACGAGCGATACATTTACAGATTTTGCCATACTTCCGTTTATTCGTTATACAAGTGGAACAAGAATTGATATTGATAGTCCCAATACGCTTAAAACTGTAGATAAATTTCTCTGCACAGACACATACGGCATCGAGTTGGACGGCAATTATAAAAAGGGCAAGAGTTTTACCCTGAAACATGACCTGGAAGATACACTTGAAAAAGATGAGCAGTCATGTGTAACACGTGATGATGAACTGCTGGAACGATTGCTGGAAAGAGCAGAAATGAACTATCATTGTGACGACCTTGAGTCAACGATAAAATTCTCCGACGGTAAGTGGGAATGGTACAATGATGAGGATGCTCTTCTGAACAACGGCAAATACGAGGAAAGCAAGGATTATCCCGGACTTATTAAAATGTATGTTGACGAGGATTCCGAGAAACACCAGGATCATGCTTTAGTGCTCTATCCTCTCTGGTTCTATATAGCAGACGACGGAGAGATTTATTACCCTGCATTCGTTAAAGTTGAATAAATAATCTAAAGGAGGAAAATTTTATGGCAAACGTAAGACAAATCTCAGTTTTTGTCGACAACAAACCAAATCGGCTGGCAGGTGTCATGCGGCTTCTGAAAGAGAGCGGAATCAATCTAAGGGCGCTCAGCCTTGCTGATACAAAGGATTTCGGCATACTCCGCATTATCGTAAACGATACGGACAAGGCGGTCAGAATTCTAAAAGAAGCCGCATATGCCGTTACCGTTACGGAAATTCTGGCAATTTCCATTCCCGACTCTCCCGGACAGCTCAGCCGTGTTCTTGATATTCTGGGGGCAGACGGCGTGAATCTGGAGTATCTCTATGCTTTTATCGGCAAATCGGACAGATCAGTTTCTTTTGTTATAAGAGTTGATGACAATACCCACGCTGCTGATTCCCTTACAAGAGGCGGAATTATTCAGCTTACCGAAAATGATATTGCTGAAATGTGAATAATTCACAAATTGTCGCTGCGTATTTAAATTTATTTTGAAAACGCTTGACAATAATAACCTGAATGTTGTATAATAAATATATAATATTTATAGATTTTCCGACAGGAGTGATGTACAATGGGTCTTCTCGATAAATTTAATGATGCAAGCAGAGGAGTTTCCGAAAAGGCAAAGAATATTTCAGAGGGCAATAACCTCAAGAGAAAGATTCTTTACGAAGAAGAAAGAATTGTTGAAATTTTTACTGATATCGGTAAGAAATATTACAAGAATCCTAACGATGATCCGGCACAGCTTAAACTGCTTTGTGACGATATAGATCAGAGACGCAGAAGAATAAAGAAAATGAGATATGAGCTGAATCAGATCAGAGGTTATAAGATCTGCCCTAAGTGCGATGCAGAAGTTAATGATCGTTTCCAGTTCTGCGGTCGCTGCGGCGCAAGACTTCCTGATATCGAGGATGAGGATTTTCTGTCACTTGAAGCTAATGATTACTATACAGAAAGCAGCAATAATTTCTTCAACGCAGATTCAAATAAGAACTATTAATCTCACAATGAAAGGCTGTTCTGGAAAAAACAGAACAGCCTGTTTTTTAGGAAAAATATGAAAATATGTAAATTTGTTTTAGAGTTAATCGCTCTTTTGATTTTTTGCAGTCTGATTCCATTATGGAATGTATCTCTGCTGAGTACTGCACCAAAAATTGCGCTTACGATTTTATTTTCAATTGTTTATTTATTTATAATTTTCAGAAAAGGAAAAGAAAAATCCAATAATAAAAAACTCAGGCGGCTTAACAGAGGCATATGTATTGTTCAGCTTTCAGCATTTTCCATTGTTGCTGAATTTGTTATACTTACACTTTTCTTTGCGAAAAAACTTCATAGCGGCGTAATCAATGCTGTTTTTGCAGTTGTTATGCCGGTTATTGCTATTGGGATATTAATGCTTGCCGGAATTATACGCATAGTTTTGAATTCAAGGCAGATTAGAATTAAAGATCATGTTCTGATGATTTGCTTCTGGTGGTTTCCTATCGTTAATCTTTTGGTCGTCAGAAGATTTTACAAAACTGCAAGATGCGAATATATTGTTGAAAGAGATAGAATAGAGCTTGAAAACGCCCGTGCCGAATGTGAGATTTGCCATACCAAATATCCCATTATTCTGGTTCATGGGATTTTTTTCCGTGATTGGCAGTTTTTTAACTATTGGGGAAGAATTCCGTCAGCGCTTGTTCGTAATGGCGCAGAGGTTTATTATGGAAAACAGCAGTCATCCAGTTCGGTTGCAAGAAGTGCAGAAGAGATTCGCAGAACAATTCTGAAGGTTATTGAAGAAACCGGCGCAGAGAAGGTTAACATTATCGCTCATTCAAAGGGCGGACTGGACAGCCGCTACGCAATAAGCTGTCTTGGAATGGATAAATACGTTGCAACCCTTACAACGATAAATACTCCGCATAAGGGGTGCGATATGGTTGATAGTCTTCTTAATAAGATTCCTTCTTCTATTGTTGCATTTATAGCTAAAAGGTATAACGGGATTTTTTCAAAGCTTGGCGACGAAAATCCCGACTTTATGGCTGGAGTATATGATCTCAGCGCTGTTCGTGCCGGAAAATATGATGAGGAAATGCCGGATTCTCCGCTTGTATCCTACAGAAGTGTTATGACAGTGATGCGTTCGGCTTCATCTGCCGGTTTTCCGCTTAATATCGGATATAAAATGATAAAAAAGCTGAACGGTGAAAATGACGGTCTTGTCTGGGAAAGATCTGCCGTTCATGGTGAATACCGCCTTATTCGTCCCACATCCAAAAGAGGGATAAGCCACGGGGATGTAATAGATCTTAACCGTGAAAATATCAATGGATTTGATGTGAGAGAATTTTACGTTGATATGCTTTTCAGACTTTGTCAAGAGGGATATTAGTGAATCTTGTCCTTATCAGCATACAGAGATAGTAAGCAGGTATGCACAGCAAAAACCAGTATACCGTGAAATGGGGGCATATCTGTCCCAGAACATTAAGGGGCATATCTGAGTAATCCCAGACGTGCCAGCCCATGATGAGATTATCAAAAACGCCTACGGTAAATTCAACGGCGGTGATTATCACTGCACCGATAAAACAGCTTCTGATAAGAGTCATGGCGTGGTGACTGTTTATCCCATATAGAATGGCAAGGATAGCCCCGCCTGTCAGCGACATAGTCCAGTGGGTGTAGCCACGGTTAAGTATTTCGATGAGACTATACATAAAATAGCCCATGAGAAAGGCAAAAGTGTACTGTGAGATCTTCATATGATTTCCTCGGTTCATTTAAAAATTAATCATAGGTATTATTGACGAATAATTGGAAAATATACTTTTTAACGGAGGACGTTTATGGATTTTAATGATGACTACAGAAAACAGCTTGAAGAAATCATGCGAAACGAGGGCATGGATGACGACGAGCTTATAAAAAAAGCTATCGACGCTCAGCAGGAGATCATGAATAACGCTGACAGGATGCTGGCTGAAATGGCAGGAGTCAGCGATATTTCAGAGATCATGAATATGCCCCAAAAAGATCAGAAGCGTATTTTCAGAGATGTGAATAAGCAGTTAAGTGAAATGATGGGGGTCGATACCATTGATCTTTCGGAATCTGATGATCTGCTTATGGAAAGAGAGGAGCACCGGAAGATACTTGATGGTGTGGATGTTCCCGAAGCTCTGCTGAAAGAATTGGAGAATCACTATCGGAATGCCATTTATATTGAACCGACAGAAGCAGAGGTATATCCCGGATGCTCGAAGATAGGCGGATATCCCCATGTTCCTGCTGATTTTCAGTGGGTCAGGAATAACGATGGGAATGCCCTGACCTTTCTTATGCAGATAAACTGTGAAGAAATTCATCCCTTTGATAAGGATAATATTTTCCCGGAAAAGGGGATGCTTTATTTCTTCTATGATTTTGAAAATGAACCGTGGGACAGCGAGGAAAACGGATATTCTGTCAGTTTTTATGACGGCGATATATCGGAACTTGTTCCCTGTAAGTTTCCGGATGGAGCCGGAGAAAATTATTTCCGGTATGCTGAGGAAAACTGCGTGATAGACGAACAGCTCGTAAAATTCTTTGCTGCTCCTGATCTTCCGGAATATGACGATAATGAGGAAGCGGCAGATAAATACAGCTATGAGGAATACGAGGCTGCAAGATACAAGCTGCTGGGCTATGACCCTGATGATTACAGCGAGGATTATTTCAAGCTGGGC
The DNA here is from genome assembly GCA_900545125.1 of uncultured Ruminococcus sp. Taxonomy (GTDB): domain Bacteria; phylum Bacillota; class Clostridia; order Oscillospirales; family Ruminococcaceae; genus Ruminococcus. Next base: position 4,097 of record UQXS01000030.1, on the reverse strand, counting down.
GGATATTCCAACAGCATACAGTGCGGTCTTTCAGAAGAATTTGACGGAAGTTATGTACAGCTTTGTCAGTTATCCACTTTTGAGGGAGAACACAGCGGATTTATGTTCGGAGACGGAGGAAGTCTTTATTTCTACATAAAAAAGGAAGATCTCATAAACAGGCGGTTTGACAGGGCTGAAATAACTCTGCAATGTTATTGAGATAAATTTACAAGAGGTGTAAAAAAATGAGAAAAAGCTGCATATTGATGCATATTTCAAGTTTGCCGTCAGAGTACGGAATAGGTAAAATGGGGCGTCATGCCTTTGAATTTGTTGATTTTCTGAAAAAATCCGGGGTGAAATGCTGGCAGATTCTGCCCCTTTCTCCTACAAGCTACGGCGATTCGCCGTATCAGTCCTTCTCGGTAAATGCCGGAAATCCGTACTTCATTGATTTTGAGATCCTGGAGGGAGACGGACTTCTGGAACATGACGAATTCGCTTCAATTGTCTGGGACAGCGAACCGGACAAGGTCGATTACAGCATTATTTGGAATCATTGCTTTGATGTGCTCAGGATAGCTTATTCAAGATTCAGGGCGTCTAAATTTCCGCAATACCGTAAATTCTGCGATGCAAATAAACATTGGCTTGAAGAATACAGTCTTTTCATGGCTCTGAAGTTCGCACATGACGGAAAAGCCTGGTATGAGTGGGAAAACGACATAGCTATGCACAAGCCGAAAGCTGTTGCCGAAGCTAAAAAGGAACTTAAAAAAGAAATTGGATTTTATAAATTTATCCAGTTTGAGTTCAGTCGTCAGTGGCACGAACTGAAAAAATATGCAAACGATAATGGCATTGAGATTATAGGTGACATTCCGATATACTGCGCTTTGGACAGCGTTGAGGCTTGGGGAAATCACAAGCTCTTCTGGTTTGACAGAAAACATCGTCCCGTTGCTGTTGCCGGCTGTCCTCCCGATGATTTTTCACCGACAGGGCAGCTTTGGGGCAATCCGCTGTACGACTGGGAGTATCATAAGAAAACAGGATATGAGTGGTGGATAGACCGCATAAGATCCGCTTCACAGCTCTATGATATTGTCCGTATCGATCATTTTCGTGGCTTTGAAAGTTATTACACGATTCCATACGGCAACAAGGACGCTACGGTAGGCGAGTGGAAAAAAGGTCCGAACTACGAACTTTTCTGCCTTGCAGAAGAGAAGCTGGGCAAGCTGAATATAATCGCCGAAGATCTTGGATTTATCACTCCGGAGGTTCGTGAAATGCTGGATAAATGCGGATATCCCGGAATGAAGGTTCTCCAGTTCGGATTCAGCGACGGAGAAAATGAGCATCTTCCTCACAATTTTACCGGCACAAACTGTTATGCATATACGGGCACTCATGACAATGAAACTCTCAGCGGATGGATAGAAAAAATGGATACAAAATCACTGAAATTTACAAAGAAGTATCTTAATGTAAAAAAGAAAAAAGAAATTGCACCTGCTGTTATACGAGCAGCCTGGTCGAGCGTTGCGGAAGTTGCAGTGGCTCAGATTCAGGATTTTCTGGACAGTCCCCCTGATGGCAGAATGAATACGCCGTCAACTCTTGGCTGCAACTGGCAGTTCCGGACGAAAGAAAGCGATTTTACGCCGGAGCTTGCTAAAAGAATTAAAAAGCTTAATAAAATATATAACAGATGATACGGAGGTCTGATAAAATGGATAAGAATGTATTAAAGGAAAAATTAAGCGAAAAGCTGAAAAACTGGCATGGCGATTCCGTGTATGAAGTTCACAATGCGGTTGGCGAAGCCATAATGGAAATGTATTCGGAGCAGTGGCAGAAAAGCCGTGAAAAGCATCTTTCAGGCAGGCGTGCGGCATATCTTTCAATGGAATTTCTTGTGGGCAGAGCTGTCCAGAATAATCTGCTCTGTCTTGGAATATACGATGATGTTGCAGAGGTTCTGCGCAGTGATTTCGGGTTTGAAATGTCCGAGTTTGAAGAAATAGAGGACGCTGCTCTTGGAAACGGTGGTCTTGGACGTCTTGCAGCCTGTTTTCTTGACAGCGCCGCAACGCTGGATCTGCCCCTTGACGGCTACGGAATCCGCTATAAATATGGTCTTTTCAAGCAGTCTATTGTAGACGGATTTCAGCGTGAGGAGGCAGATGATTGGTCAAGAAACGGCGACCCCTGGTCTGAGCGCAGAGATGAGGCGGTTCTTGTTGGTTTTAATGGTCAGACTGTTTATGCGGTTCCGTATGATATGCCGATTTTCGGCTGCAAAACAGACAACATCGGAACTCTTCGTCTCTGGCAGGCTGAGCCGGTAAAGGAATTTGATTTCGAGACATTCAATAATCAGAACTATCTTGAAGCGTCAAAGGAGAAGATCTTTGCTGAGGATATTTCCCGTGTGCTCTATCCAAATGATGATACCAACGAGGGCAAAAAGCTTCGTCTTAAGCAGCAGTATTTCTTTAGCTGTGCGTCACTGACGGACATTATCAGAAAACATAAGGCAAGATTCGGAACAGTTGATAATCTTGCTGATTATATTTCAATTCAGCTTAACGATACACATCCTGTTATCTCAATACCGGAGCTCATTCGTCAGCTTGTTGATTATGAGGGATATACCTTTGAAAAAGCTCTTGAAATGGCAAAAAAGATATTCAACTATACAAATCATACTGTAATGCAGGAGGCTCTTGAAAAATGGTGGATAGGTCTGGTTAAAGAACTTCTTCCCAGAATTTATGAGATCATTATTCAGATAAATGAATCGCTGATAGCTGAGATGTACACCAAAGGCGTACAGAAGGACACAATCAGCAATATCAAGATAATCAAGGGTGAACTTATCCACATGGCAGATATGGCTTGCTATGCATCCGGTCATATCAACGGCGTGGCAGAGATTCACACTCAGATCCTGAAAGATACCGTTCTTGCAGACTGGTACAGCATCTATCCTGAGCGTTTCCTCAATGAGACAAACGGAATAACTCAGCGGCGGTGGCTTGCCTTGTGCAACAGCGAACTGTCCGGTCTTATTACGGAACTTCTTGGAACGGATAAATGGACGGTTGACCTTGATATGCTTAAAGAACTGAAAAAGTATGCCGATGATGAAGCGATTCTTCGCAGATTTATTGATATCAAGCAGGAGAAAAAAACTCAGCTTGCCGGATTTATCAGAGAACACGATAATGTGGAAATCAATCCTGCATCAGTTTACGATATTCAGATAAAGCGTCTGCATGAATATAAGAGACAGCTGCTCAATGCTTTCTCAATTTTGTGGATATACTATGGAATCAAAGACGGCAGCATAAAGAATTTCACACCAACCACATTTATATTTGGTGCAAAATCTGCTCCCGGATATAAGCGTGCAAAGGCTATAATCAAATATATAAACGAGATTGGCAGAATAGTTTCTTCCGATCCGGAAACGAAAGATCTTATCAAGGTAGTTTTTGTGCAGAATTACAACGTTTCCTACGCTGAAAAACTGGTTGCAGCCGCAGATGTTTCCGAGCAGATATCCACAGCCGGAACGGAGGCTTCAGGTACCGGCAACATGAAGCTCATGCTCAACGGTGCTGTAACTCTGGGAACATATGACGGAGCAAATATCGAGATAGTTCAGGAAGCCGGAGAAGAAAACAATTATATCTTCGGTGCAAGGGTTGAAGAGCTTGAAAAGATAGTTCCGGAATACGACAGCCGTGCCGTATTCGCCGGAGATCTTATGATACGCAAGGTTGTTTCGTCTCTTATTGACGGAAGTGTTTCTGACGGCGGCAGCGGTGATTTCCGAGAGTTGTATACGTCTCTTCTTGACGGTGCAAGCTGGCATAAGCCGGATCACTATTACCTGCTTGGTGATCTCAGAAGCTACGTTGAAGCAAAACTCCGCTGCATCAATGACTACAGTGCAGACCGTATTGCATTTGCACGTAAGCAGTGGCTCAATATGTGTAATGCAGGAAAATTCAGCTCTGACCGTACAATCGCTGACTATGCGAAAAACGTCTGGAAGATATAATATTGAAATATCAGCGAATACGGTCAGAGCTGAATTTTCC
>UQXS01000029.1 GCA_900545125.1 uncultured Ruminococcus sp. | reverse complement strand
ACAGCGCCCGGACGTGTGACAGAATAGATTGTAACTACGACTGCCAGAACTACCAGAACCGGCATCATGATCTTTGACATTCGTTCGACGCCGTTCTGTACACCGCCGAGAATAATGATAAATACAAGTGCCGCAAATACCAGAAACCAGAGTTCTACCTGCCAGGAATCTGCAATAAAGTTTCCGAAGTAACCATCTTCTGCTACAGCCTGAACATTTCCTTTGAAATATTCTACAAGGTATTTAATTACCCAGCCACCGATAGTGCTGTAATACGGCACTATCAGCATCGGAATAACTGCATTCAGCCAACCGCCGACTTTAAACGGTTTCGTTTTTCCAAAGTGCGCGAATGCACCCACCGGACTCTTTCTGGTCATTCGTCCCAATGCGGTCTCTGACATGATCAGCACATAGCCGAAGGATGCTGTCAGAAGAATGTAGATCAGCAGAAAAATACCCCCGCCATACTTCGCCGCAAGATACGGAAATCTCCAGATATTTCCCAGCCCGACAGCCGAACCCGCTGCTGCCAAAACAAACCCCAGCTTAGAGCCGAAGCCGTTTTTCTCTTGCTTTTTTGTGCTTTTCATACATACATCCTTTCTTTTTCCGTTTCTTCTGAAACCGCAAATTGTATTTATTATACTATATTTTATCTGGAATGTCAATCAATTCGCGCACTGCCATTTCGCCATGCCGTCATAACGGAACCTCATTTTTTATTTTACCTTCATTTTTTTGTCTTGAAATTTCTAAGATTATGCGGTATTCTAAACATAGTGCCGGCGGAAAGTGCCGGTATATTTCAAACATATTCAGGAGGAATGAACTATGAGAAAAAATCTCGGAGTAAAGTCTTATTTATATCCGATGCCGGTTTTGATCATTGCTTCTTATGACGAAGCTGGCAAAGCCGATGCCATGAACGCTGCATGGGGTTCTGTCTGCGACAGCGACAAAGTCGCACTGTACCTCAGCCACAAGCACAAGACTGTGAAAAACATCCTCGCACGGAAAGCCTTCACCGTAAGCATGGCAGATGCTGCTCACGTGACAGAAGCCGACTACGTGGGAATCGTTTCCGGAAATGATACGCCGGATAAGATGGAGAAGTCCGGTCTGCACACCGTAAAGAGCGACAAGGTGGATGCGCCCATGATTACGGAGTTCCCGCTGACGCTGGAGTGCAAGCTGGTGAGCTACGATGCAGAGTCGGAATGTATGATCGGTGAAATTGTCAATGTCAGCGCAGACGAAGCCATCCTCAGCGCAGACGGCAAGATCGATCTCGCCAAGTTCCAGCCCATTGCCTTTGATCCGGCAAACCACACCTATTTGAAGCTGGGCGAAAAGGTCGGCAATGCATTCAGTGACGGCGCAAAGCTGAAGTAATCGGAAAGATACATTTGTGATACTTGTAAAGAAAGCTGTTCGCAGAAGTTTCTGCGGGCAGCTTTTTGCAGGTTACCCCTCGTTTTGATACCACTTACCATGTTTCCCTTGATTTTCACACCGGAATGGGATATAATCAGAATTACCAGTCAAACGAAACCGCCCAATCGGGAGAAGGAGCAACACCATGGCGAAGAACATCATCGAAATCCGGCATCTCTGTAAGAGCTACGGCGCTGTTCGTGCAGTAGACGACCTCAGCTTTTCCGTGAGAACCGGACAGCTTTTTACCTTTCTTGGCGTAAACGGTGCCGGAAAAAGCACCACCATTTCCATGCTCTGCGGTCAGCTGAAGCGGGACAGCGGAGAAATCTGGGTGGACGGAAAAGAACTTTGCCATCACAGTGCAGAGATCGCACGGACTCTGGGTGTGGTCTTTCAGAACTCCGTGCTGGATGCGCAGCTGACTGTGCTGGAGAATCTGAAATATCGGGCAGCACTCTACGGCATTCGCGGCGAGGCGTTCCGAACACGTCTGGCAGAGGTCACAGCGCTTTTTCAGCTGGAACCGCTGCTGAAACGGCAGGTAGGAAAACTCTCCGGCGGACAGCGCCGGCGCATCGACATTGCCAGAGCTATCTTCCACCAGCCAAAGCTCCTGATTCTGGACGAGCCAACCACAGGTCTCGACCCCCAGACACGGCACATGGTGTGGGATGTCATTCACACACTGCGCAAAACTGCAGGGCTGACCGTCTTTCTCACAACACACTACATGGAGGAAACGGCGGATGCCGACTATGTTGTCATTCTGGACGGCGGAAAGATTGCCGCAGAGGGAACGCCGCTGGATCTCAAAAACACATACACCGGCGATTTTATCACGCTGTACGGTGCATCGGAATCCGAGGTGCAGCAGCTTGGCGTTCCCTATTGCAAAGACGGTATTACGTTTCGCCTGACTGTGCCGAATACACAGGCAGTAACCAAGCTGATTCTGGAACATCCGGAATGCTTTCGGGATTATGAGGTCACCAAGGGAAAAATGGATGACGTCTTTCTGACAGTAACCGGAAAGCACGTGGCAGAGGGGGAGAGGTAAATGCTGTATACCATGATTTTGCGCAACACCAAGCTGTTTTTCAAAGACAAGGGCATGTTTTTCACGGCGCTGATTACCCCGCTGGTTCTGCTGGTACTCTACGTCACATTTTTGGGGAGTGTCTACGCCGACAGCTTTCGGAGTTCGATTCCGGAGGGAATCGCCGTGTCTGATACCATCGTCAACTCCATGGTTGCCGGAGAACTGCTCTCCTCGCTTCTGGCGGTCTGCTGCATCACCGTGGCGTTCTGCGCCAATATGCGGATGGTACAGGACAAGATCACCGGTGCACAAAAGGACATTGCCATTTCACCGGCAAAAAGTCATCTCATTTCCATCAGTTATTTCATTTCCTCCGCACTGGTCACATGGATCATCTGTTTTATCGCATTGCTTGCCGGACTGATTTACGTGCATGCCGTGGGTTATGATATGGCGCTGTCCGACGTTGCATGGATGGTGCTGGATATTGTGCTGCTGGTGCTCTTTGGAACATCCCTCTCCTCCATTTGCAACGGCTTCCTCTCCACGCAGGGACAGGTTTCCGCAGTGGGAACCATTGTCAGCGCCGGATACGGCTTTGTGTGCGGTGCTTACATGCCGATTTCCAGCTTCGGCGACACCCTCCAAAAAGTCCTGCTGTTTCTTCCCGGCACTTATGGCACCTCTCTCATTCGAAACCACGCTCTGCACGGCGTCTTTGAGAAGCTGGAAGCACAGCAGCTTCCGGCGGAACTCATCACGGGCATTCGGGAGAGGACAGACTGCCGGCTCTTGTTCTTTGAGCGGGAAGTACCGCTTTCCATGATGTATGTCATTCTGGGAATTGCCGTTGCGGTTTTGACCGCCGGTTATGTTCTCATCCATATTCTTCAGGAGAAAAAAGACAGATGAAAATTACCATTGAGAATCCGCTTCCCGGACAGGGGGAGGAGATCATCATTCGTGCCGAAAATCTCAGCCCTAAAATTTTGGAACTGCTCCAGCTCCTCAAGACAGACGAGGAGAAGCTGACGGGTTACTATACAGACGGAAGCATGGGTCTTCTGGATCCGGACGATGTCTACTACTTCGAATCAGTGGACAACAAAGTCTTTGCCTATGGCGAACAAAACGTCGCTGAGTTAAAGCTCCGGCTCTACGAGATCGAACACCAGTTCCCGAACGCCGGCTTTGTCCGGATTTCAAAATCCATGATCCTGAACCTTGCCAAAGTCAGCCGGTTCCGGCCGGCTGTCAGCGGACGGTTCGAGGCGATTCTGCAAAACGGGGAGAAAGTCATGATCTCCAGACAGTACGTTCCCGTCATCCGAAAGCAGCTTGGATTGTGAGGTGAAGAACATGAAAGAAAAATTGCGGCGTTTGATGAATTACATTACCACAATTACCACCGGAACCCTCATCGCCTGTATGATTTGGGGCGGTATCTCTATTTTAACAATGGGAGTTCCTTTGGCAGAAGCCAACATCAATTTTCTCATGCTTCCTGAGATTCTGTCTGTCGGCATCTTTTGCGGCTTGATTACGGAACTGGCGTTTTATTCGAAAAGAGAGCCAAAGAAAAAGACATTTTGGATATGGATTGCAGTGCACTATATCGCTGTAACCATCGTTGTGCTTATTTGCGGTTACTTCTATCACTGGTACTGCTGGAACGTCGGCAGTGTCATCGCCATGTGTCTGACTTCGGCAGGCGTTTATGGCTTTACGTTTTTCCTGAACTACTACCGCAACAAGATCATTGCAGACGCAATGAATAAAAAATTGGAGCAATATCACTCCAAACATCAAAAGAAAGGTGACTCACAATGAAAAAACATCTCACAAAATTACTGGCAGGTATGCTTGCCGTTTCTGCTCTGACCACCGCAGCCGGCTGTACCGAAGTTGGTTTAGACAGCAGTTCTTCCGGTACAGTGACAACTGCAACAGAAACGACTTCTGCCGAAACCGCAGAACCCCAGACCACAGATTCCGCCTCTGCGACGATTCCCTCGCCGGATTCCACCACAGCAGAGAGTGCAGCGTCTTCCGAGAGCACATCAGGCACAGAAACCACTTCGGAAAGCACCACCACGGCTGCTGCTTCAGACAACAGTGACTTGCAGGAAACTGCTTTCAGCCTGTTCGGTGCGCTGAATTACATCGAACAGATCGGCAGCGGCAATCTGCCCAAGGACGAGAGCAAGACCTACACTTCCAACCGGTACGGCGCAGATTATGAGGCAGTATTCGGAACACAGTTCTCCAACACAGCTGACCTGCAGTCGTACATGGAAAGCTATCTGACGCAGCCGCTCATTCTCTCCCGCTATTCCAACCTTCTCGGCGTATACGGGTCGAGTTCTCCGCTGTACATTGACGTAGACGATGCACTCTATGGCAAGGTATACGCCACAAGCGGCGGGTTTGCATGGACAACGCAAACACCGACAGTCACTGATGTGACAGATACTTCGTTCACTGCCACGATGCAGTACGACGATTTTGGCTCGACAGATGACTGCGTTATCGTTGCCACTTTGGAGAATGGCACATGGAAGATCAGCAGTGTGTCGTTCGACGGACAGACCTACTAAGACGAGTAAACTTCATTTTCCTCCCAAGCGGCATGGACTTCTCGGCAGAGCGGTGCATGCCGCTTTTTGCTGGGGCTTGACAGCGTGCGTTTTATCGTGCTATAATAGTAACATGTTATTTTAGAGTCGAATCCGGCTCTATCATACAGAAAGCAAAAAGGAGAATGTGATATGTGGAAAAAAAGACTGGTACCGCTGATTCTGGCAGCAGCAATGCTTGGCGCATGCGGAGGATGCGGCGATAAGACTTCCGACAGCAAGTCAGCCAATGCAGATGATTCGAAATTCATTGTTGGTTTCGACGCAGCATTTCCGCCGTATGGCTATCAGGACGACAACGGCGAGTACGTTGGATTCGATCTGGATCTTGCCGCAGAGGTTTGCAGCAGAAATAACTGGGAACTGGTAAAGACCCCCATCGACTGGGATGCCAAGGACATGGAGCTGAACTCCGGCACCATCAGCTGTATCTGGAATGGCTTTACCATGAACGGCAGAGAGGACGACTACACATGGTCAGAGCCGTATGTGGATAACAGTCAGGTATTCGTGGTCAAGGAAGACAGCGGCATTGCGTCATTCGATGACCTCGCCGGAAAGACCGTTGCAGTACAGACCGATTCCTCTGCACAGGCTGCACTGGACGAGGACGAGAACGCAGATCTGAAGAACTCGTTCAAAGAGCTGCTGGTTGTCGGCGACTACAACACTGCTTTCATGAATCTGGAAGCCGGTGCTGTGGATGCCATTGCAATGGATATCGGCGTTGCCAACTATCAGCTGGAATCCCGCAGCGGCGGATTCACGATTCTGGATGAACCGCTTGCAGCAGAGCAGTACGCCATCGGCTTTAAGAAGGGCAACACAGAGCTTCGTGACAAGGTTCAGAAGACACTGGACGAGATGGCAGCAGACGGAACTTTCGAAAAGATCGCAGAAAATTGGGATCTGCAGGACAGCATTACTCTGGGAAAATAATCACAAAAGAGGCTAGTTATGTCATTTCTTGAAATTGTCATGCAGCTAGGGGACAGCACGCTGCAAACGCTGCTGATCTTTGCCCTGACGCTGCTGTTTTCCATTCCGCTGGGCGTTTTGATCTGCGCCATGCGGATGTATGCGTGGAAGCCGCTGCAGTGGATTCCACGACTGTATATCTCGGTTCTTCGTGGCACGCCGCTGATGCTTCAGCTGCTCGTGGTCTACTTCGGCCCGTACTTTCTCTTCAACATCTCGCTGAGCACCTCCTACCGGTTCTATGCGGTCATCATTGCGTTTTCTCTGAACTACGCCGCATACTTTGCGGAGATCTTCCGCAGCGGCATTCAGTCGATTCCGGTGGGACAGTATGAGGCATCCCGCATTCTGGGTTATGGAAGATGCCAGATGTTTTTCCGAATCATTCTGCCGCAGACCATCAAACGGATTCTTCCGGCAGTCACCAACGAAACCATTACGCTGGTAAAGGACACCTCGCTTGCCTTTGCGATTGCCTACACGGAATTGTTCACCGAGGTCAAGCAGATCGCAGTGGCGCAGACCTCCATGCTGCCCTATCTAGCAGCGGCGATTTTCTACTACGTGTTTAACCTGCTGATTGCCGGCATCATGTCCCTGGTAGAAAAGAAACTGAACTACTATAAAATTTAAGGAGGCACATCGTGGAAGAATATTTAACAATCACACATTTGAAAAAACAGTTCAACGATGTGCAGGTACTGAAAGACATCTCCCTGACGGTTCGGAAAGGGGAAGTGGTCTCCATCATCGGGCCGTCCGGTTCGGGAAAGTCCACCTTGCTCCGCTGCGCCACCTTTTTGGAAACGCTGAGCGGCGGTTCTATCGCCTATATGGGGGAGGTCGCAGCACAGACGACAGAAGCCGGAAAGGTCGTCTATGCGCCGAAAAAGCAGTTCCAGCAGATTCAGAAGTACTTCGGACTGGTGTTCCAGAACTTCAACCTGTTTCCGCACTACTCCGTGATGAAAAACATCGTAGAGCCGCAGCGCTTGCTGCTGAAGCGCTCCAAGCAGGAGGCGGAAGAGGTGGCGATTCGTCTGCTGAAAAAGGTGGGGCTGGAGCAGAAAACCGCTGCCTATCCCTGTGAGCTGTCCGGCGGACAGCAGCAGCGTGTCGCCATCGTGCGTGCGCTGGCGCTCTCGCCGTCCATCCTGTTCTTTGATGAGCCAACCTCGGCGCTGGATCCGGAGCTGACCGGAGAAATCCTGGAGGTCATCCGGCTTCTGGCAGAGGATCACATGACCATGGTAATCGTCACCCATGAAATGCGCTTTGCGCAGGCGGTTTCTGACCGTGTCATCTTTATGGCGGACGGCATGATTATCGAAGAGGGTACACCGGACGAGATTTTCGTACATCCGAAAAAAGAGCGTACCCAGCAGTTCCTGAACCATTATGCGGACTGAGTCGGTTCTATAAAGCAAAACCCGGTAGGCGAAAATGTTTCGCTTGCCGGGTTTTGTTCTGTGTGTCTGGAAATAAGGACAACAAAAAACCGCTCTTCTTTGGAAGAACGGTTTTACTTTGGTGGGGTGGGAGATGGGATTCGAACCCACGATCTTCGGGACCACAATCCGACGCTTTAACCAGCTAAGCTACACCCACCATAGATGGCGCGCCTTGCTGGATTCGAACCAGCGGCTTACTGCTTAGAAGGCAGTTACTCTATCCAGCTGAGTTAAAGGCGCAAATATCTGTAGAAAAAATCAGCAGCCAAAGCTGCTAATTAATGGAGCGGGTGATGGGAATCGAACCCACGTAACCAGCTTGGAAGGCTGGAATTCTACCATTGAACTACACCCGCATACCGTTTCAACGATAATTATTATATCACACAGGGAACTAAATGTCAATAGTTTTCCGAAAATATAGCGTTATATACTAAAATAAGGTAAAAATCAGGTTTGCGTTGTGTGTTTTGCCGAAACATTATGATTCTGGGCAAAAAATTAATTTTGAAAAAACAAAAAAACTGCAAAATCTATTGACAAAAAGTTGACAATGTATTATCATAGTATGTGTCTTAATAAAATCTTAACAGTAATCTTAACTAATTTCTTAACTTTCTTATGATAAACTTGATGTGATAAGAAAAATACTTGTTAAAATAAAAAAATATATTTTTGCTTCGTCTTTTTTGCCGTTATAAGACACTTATATATAGAGTGGTATAAAATATAGTAAAGTGACAGTTTTGTAAGTTAAATGTCATTTTAAAGTAACTATGGAATGGTATACTTGATATGTAAAATACAAGAAGCTTACATAAATCGGAGATGATAAAATGAAAAAAAGAAAGCATAGAAATCAATGCGGCAGGCGGCGTGAAAAAGTATTCAGCTACACCTGCCTTATACCCAGTATTGCCGGTGTTCTTATATTTTTTCTGATACCTTTCGGCATTGTTGTATATTATTCATTAATAAACAGTCCGGCTGCCGGAGAATATGTCGGACTTGAAAATTACCGGAATCTCATGGATAATCTGGCATTTAAAAAGGCAGCACATAATACGGCGACATTTTCGCTGATCGCTGTACCGCTGTCTCTGCTGCTGTCTCTGGGTCTTGCAATGCTGCTGGAAAGAAATATCCCCGGCAAAAGCATTTTCCGGACCTTCTTTCTCAGTCCGCTCATGGTTCCTACAGCGTCCGTCGTTCTCGTGTGGCAGGTGCTATTTCATAATCACGGAACTATAAACCAGATCATTGAAGCGTTCGGCGGCGAGACTGTTGACTGGCTTAAATCGCCAAAGGGGCAGGTTGTAATTATACTGATGTTTCTGTGGAAAAATATCGGATATAATATGATACTGTTCATGTCGGCGCTGTGCAGCATCCCACGTGATATAATCGAGGTTGCCGACCTGGAAGGAGCAGGTCCTGTATATAAATTCCTTCATATAAAACTGCGCTACCTGTCTCCGACAATTCTCTTTGTCCTGATTTTGTCGCTGATTAATTCCTTTAAGATATTCCGTGAAGTATATCTGCTTACCGGAAAATATCCTTTTGATAAGCTGTATATGCTCCAGCATTTCATGAACAATACATTTGAAAATCTGAATTATCAGAAGCTTTCAGCGGCGGCGGTGCTCTTTGCACTGGTGATGATCGTGGTGATCGCCGTGCTCCTTATCGCCGAGAATATTTTCGGAAAGGATGTGGAGAACTGATGACTGTAAGAAAGCAGCACAGGTTTCTTGATATTTCAGTCGGTATTTTCATAGCTGCTGCTGCGGTGCTTTTTCTGATGCCGACTATTCTGACCATTGCCAATTCTTTTATGACCTCCAATGAGATATCCGCCAACTACGGAGCAATGTTCGGTAATATATCGGGCGATGAGAAAAAATTCATCTCCGAGGATGTCAACCTGAAATTCATACCTGATAAGGTGACTATTGACCAGTACAAATCGGTACTTATAAAGAATTCGGATTATCTCATGAAATTCTGGAATTCAATAATTCTCACAGTGCCTATAACGGTATTTCAGTTGCTTCTGGCGGTAGTCACGTCTTACGGATTTTCAAGATATCCGGGCAAGATAAAGGGGCTGATCTTTTTCGTATATATAATCCTGATGCTTATGCCGTCACAGGTGACTCTTGTGCCGAACTATCTTGTGCTTGACAAGTTCGGAATGATAGACACGCAGGAACTCGGAGTCAGTCCGGGAACGGAACGTTTTATTTCACGTCTGGCGATAATTCTTCCGGCTGTTTTTTCTCCGTTCAGCATATTTCTGCTTACAAAAGTCATGAAGCGTATACCGAATTCTTATGTTGAGGCGGCAAAGCTGGACGGCGCAGGAGAAATACAGATCATGACGAAGATCTATCTGCCGATGTGCAAGAGCGCTCTCGTTTCAATAGGAATGCTTGTATTCATCGACTACTGGAACATGGTGGAGCAGCCTCTTGTACTTATGAAAGGCGATAATACATCGCTGCATCCTCTTTCGGTATTTTTGTCACAGATAAGCGAAGCCGAAGCAGGTCTTGCATTTGCGGTGGGAGCCGTTTACATGATACCAACCATACTTATGTTTCTTTACGGCGAGGATTATCTCGTTGAGGGAATAGTATATTCCGGCGGAATTAAAGGATAAAGGAGACGATATTATGAGTGAAAATATAAAAAACGACAAAGAAAAAAACATCGTTGAAAAAGAAAAAGAAGAACGAAATCCGCTGAAAAAGCGTGAAGTCATCAAAACACTGCTTATAATCTTCCTTGCACTGCTTCTGGTGCTTACATTCTTTTCAAATACTATTATGAACCGTTCTCTGTCTGAGATCACCACGGAAACTGCGTCTTCCGGAAAGCTTACCGAGCGTGTAAGGGGCAGCGGAATGGTAGTATCAAATCAGACTTATGAAGTAACGGTAGATACTGTAAATGTAGTAGAGAAGATAAATATAAAATCGGGTCAGAAAGTAAAAAAGGATGATGTTCTTTTTAGAATCACAGCCGAGAGCAGCACAGAACTCACAGATGCAGAATCTGCTCTTGATACACTGGAACTTGAATACAGAAAAGCGCTTCTTTCGGAACCTGTAGATTATTCCACGGAAAATCAGGCGATAAAAAATGCACGTGAGGATCTTAACCTTGCTATAGCCAAGCGGGATCAGGTTTATAATAATCAGACTAACGTTGAACAGGCAAAGGCACAGTATCTCAGCGATAAGCGTGAAGTGACTGAACTTTCAAACCGTCAGACCAAGCTTTCCGGAGTTGTGGCAGCTATTGACAGCGATGAATATTCTGCTGCTGCTCCTGAATATACCGGAAGTCTTATACCGCTGTACAGCGCTTATTCTGATGCAGAAGCAGAATATAACACAGCGTATTCGCTCTATACTCAGGCTGTCAGCGAGGGGGCAGACGAGGGCGTGGTAAATACTGCAAAAGCAGACGCCGATGCAAAGCAGATCGTAAGGGACAGCGCCAAAAGTGCTTATATTGCTGAAAAAACCTCAGTCCGTTCTGACCTTGTAGCTCAGCTTGCAGAGGTTGAAAGCGAACTGACTGCCGTTTCGGACAGAGTGACTGAGTATGAAAGCAACAGTGAGAACAACGGCATGACCTATGAAGACTGCGTGGCAGACGTTCAGGCGAAGGAACGTGCTCTTGCAGATCTGATGATCGCTTTGCAGAAAGCCCAGAAAACCGACAGCGTTACAGGTCAGATAACACAGCTTGATCTGGAGGCTCAGAAAAAGGCAATAGAAAAGCAGAAAGAAAAAGTGGCAAAGCTGAAAGAAAAAACGACCGCTACAGAGATAAAGTCCAAGTACGACGGTGTTGTAAGCTCTGTAAACATTCAGCCCGACGAGACCACTACGCCCGGATCGCCTCTGGCAGTTATAGATATAGCCGAGGAGGGTTATACCATTGAGGTGACGGTGGATGCTGACAAGGTAAAGAAGATAAAAACAGGAGTTAAAGCAGAACTGATGAATAACTGGGGCGGTCAGGCAGAATGTGTTCTCCAGAAAATAAAGAACGATACCACAGCCGGATCACGCAGCAAGATACTTGAATTTTCTGTTACAGGCGATGTTGAATCGGGATCTTTCATTGAACTCTCAATACCATGCGGAAGTGCCTCTTATGATGCTATAGTGCCCAAGAGTGCAATTTATACCGATAAGGACGGTACTTTTGTCCTTAAGGTAAGATCAAAAAGCTCTCCTTTCGGAAACCGTTATTATGCAGAACGTGTAAACGTGGAGGTGCTTGCTTCTGACGAGACATCTTCTGCGGTAAACGGAGGAATATCAAGAGGAGACAGCATAATTACAGCGGCAAGCAAGCCGGTATCGCCCGGGGATCAGGTTCGCATGAAGGATAAGTAAGGCGGTGTTCCCCTTATGAAATTAAAATTTAAAATAAGACATATTGTTCTTGCCGCCGCCAATGCCGCAGCTCTTGTAAGTATGTTTGTCATGACGGCGGTGGGAGGAACTATGGCAAAATCTCAAGAGTACAACTATGCGGCTTCTGAGTGGGGCGGAAAAAAAGGAAATTACACTCAGATGAGTTGTTTTTTCTCCGATGATGCCGGTTTTTCCACTGATTCCGTCAACGGCGTCCGCAGTACGATGCTTGGAGAGCTTCAGACCGTCTCAGTCGTTCCGGAAGAGGGCAGGACGCTTGTTCCGGATGCCTGGAGCGCTTCTCTTGGGAACTGTCAGGCAATATCCGATACAAACAGCCGCACGGAGACAGAAGTTACAGCCGTCGGAGGGGATTTCTTTCTTTTTCGTGATTTTAAGCTTCTGGACGGAGCATATTTTACCAAAGACGATCTTATGCAGGACGGTGCGGTTATCGACAGAAATCTTGCGTGGGCACTGTACGGTTCGGATAAGATATCAGGCATGAATATATATATCAACGGAGTGCAGTTCTATGTTGCCGGGGTTATTGACCTTCCGGAAACAAAGCCGGAAAAAGAGTGTGCCGGAAAGACTCCACGTGCTTATATTTCTTATGATATGGCTTACAGTGTTTCAGCCGGAACATCTCAGAAGAGTATGACTGGCAGAACTTTGGCAGGGGACATGGTAACAGATGTCGATATGCCCGGTGTTCAGATTCCGGAAAAGTTCACAAAGATAACCTGCTATGAGTGTATAATCCCCAGTCCGGTTGACAGTTTTGCTTCAAATACCGTAAAAAAAATATTTGGCGATCAGTATAAAGGAAAGATAAGCATTGTAAATAACACGGAGCGTTTTGCTCCGAAAAAGCGTGCAAAAGCATATAAAAAACTGAGCAGTTCCGTTGTCCGCAAAGACGGCATAGTCTACCCTTACTGGGAAAATGCTTCAAGAATAGTGGAATATAAGCTTACACGCCTTTATCATGTCAGAAAAATGATAATGTTTATTCCGGTTCTTACCCTGATGTGGATAGGATTCCGTCTTTTCTGCTTCTGGCGGCGCAAAAAGCCAAAAGTTAAGAAATATATCGAACGAAAGCTTGACAGAGACTGGCACAAGTTCAGGGGATTGTTCAGGCGAAGAAAAAATCAGGAGGAATTGTAAATTTATGAAAAGGAACTCAAAAACCCATGCAATGGCAGTTCTATCGGCTATTGCCGTCGCATTCAGCGCCGTGTCATGCGGAAAAAAGAAAGACGATAAGAAAGAGACAAAAACCGCCGATCAGGTGCTTTCAAATTCATACAGCTCAAAGAAGATCGAAAGTGATCTGGAGCTGGATTATGTAAACAGAATGGAATATGTTCCGGAAAATGGAAAGTTGTATATCAGCGGCAGTTATTACGACGTAGATAAAGAAGTGAATCATAACATTTTATACTGTACGTCACGTGATCTGACCGATCCTGTAAAAGTGGAGATACCCAATAAACAGCCCGAAAACGGCCGCAGCGATATTACGCTGGCTCCGGCGTCCGACGGCAATATCTGGGCTGCATTCAGTGTCGCTGATTACGGTGATTTCAAGGAACCTGACGATGATGATGAGAATGCCGGCGACGCCTGGATGGAAATGATGGAGAACGCTCAGTACAGCTATTTCCTCAAGAAATATGATTTTGAGGGTAAGGAGCTGATGTCCGCCGAGATAAAGGGTATAAACGATTACCTTGAAACGGTCGATTATGGAGTATTTTTTCAGGGACTGACTGAAACCGGCAGCGGCGATCTTATTCTGCGTGTAAGCAGTATGCAGGAAGTCAGTGTTATGATATCGCCTGACGGCACGTGCAAAGGCAAGCTGGAACTGGATGAAATGGATATATACTACTCCGCAGCGGCGGCTGACGGACGTATAGCTGCCATAGGATACGAGGATGACGGTACAAAGCTCAGATACATAGACCCTGAAACACTGGAGGCAGACGGTGACGCTGTTGAAGCGGGTGAGCTTAACAGCGGCGCTATGGAATTTTTAAAAGGTACAGGCGATTACAATCTCTATGTCAGCTCTTCTGTTGCGCTTTACGGCGTGAATAAGGACGGAAAAGTCGAAGAAGTAATCAACTGGGTGGATTCCGACATAAGCGGAAGCAATGTATTATGTGTTGCTCCTCTGGATAACGGAGAATTTCTTATTTATAACAGTATGATGGATGATCAGGCTTTTTACATTCTTTCTCCCAGGGATAAGAATGAACTTAAAGATACAAAAGTAGTTACTGTAGCTCTGATGTACGCTGATTCTGATATCACCGACAAGATCTCTGAATTTAACAAGCAGAACAACGGCTATCGTATTACCGTAGAGGATTACAGCAAATACTCAGAATACGATTCGGAGACAGAGACCCTTGTAAATTCTCCGTCAAAACAGCTACGGCTTGATATTCTTGCAGGAAAAGAGCCGGATATGATTGTTACATATGATTATTCTGTTATTTCATCGTTGGCATCAAAGGACGTTTTAACAAATCTATATCCGCTGCTTGATAAGAGTGAAAACCTTTCCCGTGATGATATAATGCCCAATATCCTCAAAGCAGGCGAGATTGAAGGAAGCCTTTGCTCTATATCTCCGTTCTTTGACGTGCTCACACTGACAGCCAGAACTGAATTTACCGGCAAAGAGGGTTGGACTTTTGACGAAATGATTGAAACCTATGATAAGCACAAGGATAAAATGACCCTTACCAGCATGGATTCAAGGGAATACGCCATGAGTTTGTTTGTATACCAATGCAGTGATTTTGTGGATTACGAAAATGGTACGTGCAGCTTTGATTCTCCTGAATTTATAAAACTCCTTGAATTCTGCAATCAGTTCCCAAGCAGAGAAGAGAAGTTTGCTGAAGACGACAGCGATTCGGGTTTCTTTGTTGATTATGACGACGGTACGCTGAATCTTCGTAACGGAAAGACACTTCTTAGTGAACTTTATATGTCTAATCCCAGAGACTATGCTTACGAAAAGCAGGGCAGATTCGGTACTGATATGACTATGGTGGGGTATCCCGGCAAAAGCGGGAACGGCGGCAGACTGTCGTTACAGAATAATTTTGCCATTCTTGAAAGCTCGCAGAATAAAGATATATGCTGGGATTTTATAAGTATGTTCTTTGCAAAGGAATATAACAGAGACAAGATGTGGCAATTCCCGTCAACAATATCAGCTTTTGAACAGTGCATGAAAGAGTCAATGGAAAAGCCTTATTATATGGATGAAAATAATAAGAAAGTTGAATATGACGATACATTTTATGTAGGCGATAAGGAAACACCTATCAAGCCGCTTACACAGGAAGAAGTTGATTACCTTACCGACTATATCAAGAATACCACGGTTATTTCAGGCAATTACTCCGAAGACGTCAGAACCATTATGGAAGAAGAAGTTGAAGCATATTTTGCTGGTGAAAAGACAGCAGAGGAAGCTGCCGCAATGATACAGAACCGTGCAGGACTGCTTATCAGCGAGCAGAGCTGATCATAAATCAAGATATCTACTAAATACAACCTCCTTAAAAAAGCCGCCCCGAAAAATCGGAGCGGCTTTCATCGTAAGTCATATTTTATAGAGTCCCCACTTAAATTGTTGTCACGATTTCCTGATTGTGTTTTTCACAATTTTTTTCAGGCGGTCACAGGTATCACGAGGGAACTCGCTGATAAAGCGGAGAGCCTGTTCATGTGCTTCTTCGTGGTTCAGCTTTAAGAAGCTGTGAAAGAAAGTGTATATTTCGCTGAATGATGAGAATATTTCGTCCGCAGCCGCTCTGCCCTCCGGAGTAAGAACCACGCTGTTGCAGTAATCTTCATACACCAGTCC
>UQXS01000028.1 GCA_900545125.1 uncultured Ruminococcus sp. | reverse complement strand
GTCGCTTTTTCTTTCTATTCTTTATTTGAAGGGGAATTATGCGGTGTTGCCTTAACTTGAACATTAATTAAAGGTCAGTTCCTTTTTTAATGTATCATTCTCCAGTTTCAGGGCGGTTATCAACTCTTCAAAGTGATAGCCCTGCAACTGGATTTTTTCTAAGTGCCTGATCGCTGTCTTGTTTGCACGGATGAAAGTTTCTCTGCAAACCTTAGCTCCTGCGGCTGAGATATCCATGTCTGTGATAAAATCTGCCGTCGACTGTTCCAGCTCCTGCATCGTGATCACGATCTTACGAATCGCTTCCGGTTTCAGATCACAGCCGGTCATGTTGCTAAGTGACAGCACTGCTGTCGATATCTTCGTGAGATATATGGACGCTTCATAATTGAAATCCATGATTTCACCTCTTTTCTGTTTTCAAGATTCTTGGTCTGCCATCGTCAGTGCCGGGAGACCATCCCCGGCAGACAGCGGATACTTGTCCGCTGTTTCGGCTATTCTTCAATGTAAACCTCGCACTCACCGAGCAGGTCGATGATATTTCTTGTGTACCCGATGATTCCCTCATATCTGAGCCATGTGTCAAGTATATCGGTAACAGGGTATTCATTTTTGATTTCTTCAAATGATTTATAGCGGTTGCCATGAGTTTCGTTGAACGCTTCAAGTATCTTTTTCTGCATAGTTATATGTCTCCGGATTGAAAATGTGTAATACAAAAACGCCGTTTTCACATTCTTCTGTGGCTATCATCTTATAGTTCATGTATTTTGAGAATTGTCCGAAAATACACTTTCTATGGAATCGCATTACTGTTCCACAGAATATTAAAATGTTGCCTTCTATACAAATTCTTATTTCGTCTCGCATTCTGTAGCCAGCGAGAACTTCTTTGAGCATCAACCTTTTCATCAGCTCGCCCTCCTTTCGTCTTTGAGAAATGTATTCGGTGCAAGATCGAGAGATATCGCAAGAACTATGAGCGTTGTTGCTTTTGGTGCAATTAGATCACTTTCGATTCTTGATATTGTAGCCTGCGTTAGTCTCGACTTTTTTGCAAGCTCGATCTGATTTAATCCAAGCTCCTCACGGCGGCTGCGGATTCTGTTTCCTAAGGTCATAAAATCAGTCCTTTCTATTGAAAATGGTTTGGTTTTGGTGTATAATGGTGGTTGGAAAGGGGGTGATCAAAATGGATGAATTCGATTACAGTAATATTATCGAAGTTATTGAACTTAGATTTGTAAAAACTGCAAATGAATATCTGAATTTAGGTTGGATTTTACTGAAAATTTTTGGTGACACTCAACCTATATATACACTTGGTTGGGATAAAAGAAAGAGTGACAAACCTATTTATCCTCCTAAAAATGATGATCAATATGGTACGTGTGTCTGTTAAATAGAAATTACTTAAATTTACACAATACGAAAGTGATAATGCCGTTTTTTTCAAAAATTTTAAGGCATATCCATTCTTCTGTTTTCAAAAGCTCGCACGCTTCTGATATCTCCGAGACTTCACGAATCTCCTTTATTCTTGAATAAATCCAATTCAAAGTTGTAAAGTGCTTTTTCATCTGCTCTGTTGCACACAGAGCAGTCGTTTTTTCTTTGTTTTTTTGAATCCTGTCCGCTAAGTCTATGAACTGCTGGTATCCACGATCATAAACCACATAAATTGGTACTCCATAGGCGCGTGCATTTCTGAGTGTTTCAATAGTGCTTTTGACTTTTACCTGTTCCGTTGCACACGGAGCAGGTGATTTTTTATGCTTTTTTAATTTTACTTTCATAAAATCTCCTCCTCAAAACAGCGAAAGTTGAACATTCTCGTCACCGTCATAGCTGAAATAATTCCTTTTGTACCTGTTGACAGCCATCTGAGAAATCTCAATATCGCTGTTGTTCATGATAAAGTTAGCGATTTTCTGACATGAATATTCGCCTGAAATAATCATATCGTCAATCTGACGTTTGAGTTCCGGCGAAAGCGTTGAGATTTTGCTTGGCGTAGTGTGTTTGTACTTCTTTCGTATACGCCTTGTCGGCTGTGGAGCAGGCTGTGATGTTGATGTCATAATAAACGGTATCAAAGTCTTGACT
Source organism: uncultured Ruminococcus sp. (assembly GCA_900545125.1). Classification (GTDB taxonomy): domain Bacteria; phylum Bacillota; class Clostridia; order Oscillospirales; family Ruminococcaceae; genus Ruminococcus. The sequence continues at coordinate 13,860 of UQXS01000028.1, read as the reverse complement.
GTTTCACTTACTGCCAAAGAAACCGCCTTCACGATAACTTCTTCGAGATTTATTCCGTTAAGACTGTTCCGAAGCTTGTCCTCCATGAGATTGAAAGCTTCGATATATTTCAGCTTCCATTCAAGAGATTTCTTTCCGGTGAATCCCATGACTAAAAGGCTGAATCCGTCTCGGGTAATATCATAACGCTTGTACGGTTTACCAGTTCCGGCGGTATAGGTCGTTTCGATGAACATTTTAGTCAAAGCCGAATTTTCGGCTTTGATGTCTTTAGTCATCCCCCAAATTTGGGGGATGATATTCTCAATGTCACGAATAACATGATCGTGCCTTTTGCCAAAGTCTCTTGCTATCTGCAAGCTGGAAACGGTCAATTCTCCGTTAAGATTATTAATTATGATTTCATTCATAAAAATTTCCTCTTTTCTGTTTACTTTTCAAGTTTCTTGTGATACAATTATCATAAGGCTTTTTATGCCCTGAGATATTCGTTAAGTATATTATAATAGATAATTATCTAAATGTCAAGTGATTTTTAGATAATTATCTATTACTGTGATTTTGTACAAAAGGAGTTGATTTATTTTGTCAATGGTTGACAGAATATGCGAGTTAGCGCAAAAAAAAGGACTTAGTATAGCAGCATTAGAAAAGGCTGTGGGATTGAGCAATGGTATAATAGGCAAATGGAAAAAGCAAAGTCCATCGTGTGATAAACTTAAACTCGTAGCCGATTATCTAAATACAACCATTGATTACTTATTAACAGGCATAAAAAACGAATTAAAACAAAATGAAATTGAATTGCTTGAAGTATTTCAGAATTTCGACGAACGTGAGCAGTTAAAAATAATAGGCAGAATGGAAGAATGGCTCGAAGTAAAACGTCAAAGAGAAGCAATAATTTACAAACAGAGGATTGTTGGTACTCAGATCGCCCGAAGAACGGACAGACAAGGAATAATTGAACCTCTTACAGCAGAAGAACTCGAAAGGATTAACCAGCTTCCAGAAGAAACCGACTATTAGCAATAATAAAAACACCTTTGAAAGAGAAAAATATCTTTCGGAGGTGTTTCTTCTGAATTATGAAATTTACAAAAACTCACGTGACGCTGCGTGGCAATTTCTGATCCGGCACAATGTGCGAAGCTTGCCTATAGATTTAAAATCAATTACCGCTGAAATGGGAATAATCGTAAGACGGGACATTTCTGGCGTTCTCAAATCAGGTGAAAGAGGAAAAACCGTCAACGCAAACGGACAGCTCTTAATAGTAGTAGAGGAGGCTCCTGTTCCGCAAACAAGGTATACCATTTTGCACGAAATCGGTCATATTGTTTTGGGGCATCAAGGTTTAATAGAACTGACTCAAAAAGACGAATATGCCGCCGAGCGTTTTGCAATTGGCGTATTAGCTCCGGCTTGTGTTTTGTGGGGACTTGGTATTAAAAACGGCGGAGGAGATAGCCGACTTATGTAATATCTCAATTACTTCTGCTAAAATCCGAGAGAAACGAATGCAGGAGTTATATAACCGAAATAAATTCTTAACCTCACCACTTGAACGTCAAGTTTTTGAGCAGTTTTCAGACTTTATAAACAGAAACAAGCACAAGAAATAATATACAAGGTGTATAAAAACAGGGTGCGCAACTGGTTGTGTAGCAAGCTTGATTTAGTTGCACAGTTGCGCAGCCTATTTTGCGTGATCTTAAACTCAAATTCATAGTAACTGTTTAAAATTTGCAATTATCATTTAAATGATTAAATGGCTATATATAGGAATTTTGCAAAATTCTTTAAATGATAGAGATCTATTTAAACATTGATTAAACAGTATTTTACAAAAAATTGAAAATGCGCCGAAATTGTGGAAAACTCCTCATTTCGGCGCTTTTATCTTTTACACGTTAATTTTATTGACTTCAAATTTTCGCAGATTATTGCATTTGTATTTCGGCTATATACCGTAGTTTTTCACACATTTTACGCATTCTACCGTTTTTATCCGCCTTTTCACACATTTTGTATTCTGCTTGTCAAATCACAATAATAACAGTATATATAATACTCCGGCTGAAAAATCGGCTGGAAATGAAAGGAAATGGTTTAATTATGAAAAATATTTTAAAGAAAATCACATCAATTTGTTCCGTTGTAGTTCTTTTGTTTTCATTGGTATCTTGTGGCATAGGCAAGAAAAATGAAGAAAAAGAAAAGTCAAAAACTGGAGGCAGCAGTAGTCCGGAAGCTGCAATGCATAGTCTTGTGTTGGGTTTCTATAATGGAGATGTAGATGAAATATGCAAAGCTACGGCTCCTTCGGAAGTATGGGATTACGTTTGCAAGGAAACAGGACTTTCAAAGGAAAGGGTACTTAAAAGGCTTCTTCAATTTGATACTTTGGAGGAAATGTCAAAGGGTTTAAAAAGTAGTCTTAAAGAATCAGACATTAATAAGGTAAAAATAAAAGAACAAAGTGAGGGCAATGATAATTACTATCATGATTTTAATCATGTTATGTCTAAAGCAGGAATTGAGGAAGATATCAAGCATATATATATAATTGATGAAGGATCACCAGATTATGATTTCCCAGATATCTGGCAAGGATGGGCTTATGAAATAAATGGCAACTGGTATTTTGGTGAGGAGTTTATACTTGAGGATTTGTTCAATGTAGTTCTTGAGGGCTATAGCGCATTGCCTGAAGAAGTCGAAGAGGACGAGGATGATGACAACGACTACGATTATGAAGATTATAATGATTAAAATGATTATGATAAAACAAACGATTATTCCTATGATGAATCAGAAAATCTTTGCGCCGATTCGTCAAATTGGACAAACTGGTCAAGTGAAGAAAACGGCTGTGAAGCAAACTTAACAGTATTGTCGGACGGAGCTGCTTTGGAGATAACGAAATCACATGGCAGTGGCGGAGAGCAGACATACTATTATTACAATCAACTAAAATATGAAAACATTACCTTAGAAAAAAATGCAACTTATTTGGTGGAATTTGATATTGAAGTAACAGACGATATTGGGTTTGAATATACTGTTCAACAAAACTACGATCCGTACTATCCTTATGTTGATGAAATTAATACTGTATCATCAAGCCAGATAAAGCATTTTTCATTAGAATTTACCATGACAGAATCAGATAATGATGCAGCTATTGCTTTCAATTTAAATTCTCCTGATGTTGCAGTTCCGTATACTGTTTCGATACATAACCTTTCTCTTACTCGTATTTCTTGATCTTAAGTGTAAAATCTTATAACAAGCACGGACGGCTCAAAAGGCTGTCCGTGTTTTGATATGTCAGGGAAAAAGATTGTAAAAAATTTCTTTGTTGCATTTCTGGAAATTCTGCATAAAATAATATAAGCAGCAAAAAGATATACGCCGTTCCGGAGTGGCAGTGCCCTTGAATAGCTTCGGGACATTTGGCGCATCGCCACAGCAATCGGCGGAAGGGGCACTCTGCCGCTTTATCGGACGGCTGCTTTCATATAGATTCGGGGGGGCAAAAAAGCCCCCTTTTATTTTCAGATCATTTTTTTGAACTGATGTAATCGCATATGCCGGAATAAATGGTAAATGCCACCTTGCTCTGATATTCGTCGGTTGACAGGAGAGCCGCTTCGTCAGGATTCGAGAGAAATCCGCACTCTACCATAACGGTGGGATTCTCACTGTAGTAACACAGAAACAGTTCCTTGCCGCATTCCTTGATTTCACGTTTGTTTTCAGGCTGAATCATTTCTGCAAATTTTTTTTGCAGAGATCTTGCAAGATCTTCGCTGCCGCTTGTAGTGCATGAATAGAACATCTGAGCGCCGCTGTACTTTGGATCATTAAACTGATTCTGATGAATGGACAGGCAGACAGCGTTGGGAGATGAGTTGAAAAGTTCCAGCCGGTTATCCATGTCACTGCTTTTCTGATTTGCCAGTCCTTCAATGCCCTTATCGTGAATTGAAATATCTTCGTCTCTTGTGACAAGAACCTCATATCCGTTGATTTCCAGCATATCACGGAGTTTCAGCAGAATGCTGAGATTGATTCCTTTTTCCGGAATACCCTCAGCAGATGTGCAGCCGCCGTCAAAGCCGCCGTGTGGGGAATCAACTTAAACTTAGTCGGGGAAACGGCTGTTTATAGGCTTTTAGACTACACCCTCAACGATGGTCCTGCCGTTCAGTTCTATTGTATGCATACCGATCTGCTTATTTTTGTTAAAGGCGTCCTCTAAAAAACTATTTATATTAATCCTTGAAATGTTGATAGATAAAATTATGAGCAGAAATTTTGTCCTTTGTCGATTATTTTTTGATTTCCGCAAGTCTGCCGCTGAGATCGACCATATAATGTTCCTCCGGATAGCTGCTGCCGTGATATAATATTTTTTCCATAATCGCTCCTTATCATATCTGATGTCAGACAATGATTCTTTGTATAAGTATAACACATCTATGCGGAAATTTCAAGTCTATGAGCAAAAATGCGGCACGCCCGAAATGGGCGCACCGCTATAATTTCCAGTGAATATGTATCTCCCGTATACCGTTTTCGTCGGGTATACCTATCTCAACGGAGTCTATGAACTCGTCAGCGACCATGCGGTCGAGTTTGTCGAAGTGAGTATATTTCTCAATAAGAGCTTTCTGTCCCTCGGCATTCTCCTGCCGCTTGTGATGCTCCTCTATTTGTTGTTGAACTTCTGAAATCTGCTCAGTTAGGTTTCCCTCTTCGTCGCTGAGATAGCTGCGGAACAATGCATAATCCTCATCGGAGACAGCTCCGTCAAGCTTATCCTTATACATTTTCACAAGACGTTCCTTTGCGGAAGCCTGCCGCTCCGTCAGTACGGACAGCTTCTTTTCAAGCTCTTTCTGCTGCTTACTATGAATATCAACAAGTTGGATTTCGTCAGCCTGACAATACTGCTCAACGATACAATTCAGCTCGTCCAGTATATGCTTTTCCAGCACCAGACCACTGATGCTTGATTTGTTCGGACAGTTCATCACTCCCGTTTTATATGTGGCACACTGTAAGCCGTAATACTTGATAGTCTTTGCCTTATTATAGTAAACATTTCTTTTCATAGGACGACCGCAGGCAGCGCATTTAACCTTGCCTGAAAGGGGCGAAAGCTCCTGCGAACGTTTTCCGACTCTTGCATGACTGTTAAGACGTTCCTGTGTCCGCGACCATGTGTCAGAATCAATAATAGCTTCATGGGTATCGGGTATACGCACCCAATCTGCCTGATCCACTTTCTTTCGCTTTTTGTTTTTGTAGCTTATGTGATGCGATTTTCCCTGAACGAGAGTGCCTGTGTACGTTTCATTTCTGAGAATTGCCGCAACTGTTGATTGTGTCCACAACCCTTTTGAATTGCTTGAATCGGCGTTGCTGTTAATATATTTAGAGCCTTTCTGCCGCTTGTATTCGGCAGGACTTACAACACCGTCATTATTGAGTTTCTGAACTATACTGCGATATCCCTCACCGCTGACGTACATATCAAATATCCGCATTACTACGGGAGCAGTTTCTTCGTCGACAACAAGATGATGCTTATCATCCGGATCAATGCTATATCCGTATGGTGCGAACGAGCCTATGAATTGCCCCTGTTCGCGCTTATAAGCAAGAGTACGCCTTATCTTGGATGAAATGTCCTTGACGTACATTTCATTATAGGCGCTGGTAAAAAGACGCATTGTGCTGTAACTTTCACTGTCGGTATCGGCATTGTCAGCCACTCCGATAAATCGTATTCCCCATTCGAGAAACTTGTCGTTGATGTACTGCTCTATTATAATAGTATCTCTCGAAAATCGCGATTGGTCTTTGCATAGAACAATGTTGATTTTTCCTGCTTCACAGTCACAGAGCAGGCGATTGAAATCAGGACGGCTGCGGTCAATGCCGCTGTAGCCGTCGTCGCAGTAGATGTCATAGATCTCCCAGTCACGTTCCTTACAATAATCACGAAGCATCGACTTCTGATTCTGTATACTCTGACTGTCATCGTTTTTCAACTTGTCCTTGTCCTCGATAGACAGTCGGCAGTAGATTCCTACTTTCGGCATTGACCTTACCTCCTTGCATCAGATTTTATTCTTGTCAGCTTGATTTCTTTACCTGCTCATTTACTAGCTTTTCTATCTTGGCAGTAACCGCTTTTTTCAGCAGTTCCGCATCACTCGATTTGAATATATTGGTAGTATGTACAACGTTTTTCATGGCATTCTCTCCTTCCTTTTGGATTTTATGATTTGCAGTTGGATAATATGCCAAGCTTGAACTTTTGGTGCAGATGTGTTATAATATAAATACAAACTTTTGCTTACATAAGACTCTCAGCGGCTTTTATCGTCTTCATCAGTCATTAAATAGTCAACGATATGACCGCTCATTATAGTCTGCATATTACGTCCCTGCTCTTTGTTATAAAGAGCACCTTTAATGATGACGTCTCCTCGTTCCATTGAGTCGAACCGTTCCATATCAGCCTTTTTAAAGCGCAATTCTGCAGCAACTAAGTTAGCAGAATCTTGAGTTGGACGATGAAATATCTGCATTCCGGCTTTGCCGAGTGCTGAACCGATCTCAGTGCCGCGTGGATAAAAGTCCTGAGTTGCCGCTACGATAGACAGATGGTGTTTGCGTCCCTCTTTCAGAATCTTTCTGATAGGGCTTGAAGCCGAAAAGTTCTGGTTTTGCACTTCGTCGATTATGACGGATAAAGGACGTTGTGGATTCTCACGTTTGTAGTTAAAAAGACTTGCAAGCAGAACATCAATGATTTGATTGCCATTTTCGGAGAATACTGCATTCATTTGTATAATATGAATCTTGCGACTACTATTAAAGTAGTCGTTCCATGACCCATTTACCAGATTGCATTCTCGGATATCTTCCAAAAATGGATTAAGGCGATTTCGAAGAGCTTCATATGACCCTCCTTCCTCATCAAGCATTGCAATGAGTTCATCTGCTTTAATGAACGTGCCTTTATCAGGTGTTGAAAGTAATTTTGAAAGTGCAGAACGAAGAGTGCTTTTTTGCGCTTCGCTCAGATTTCCGACACCAGCAGTCAAAAGTCCAAATAGTTCTTTTTTCTGTGATGTAAGGCTTGCGTTTCGTTCAATAATAAACGGATTGATATGAAGCTTCCCATGATACAAGTTGTAGAAGACGATATTTTTATCTACAAATTTTCTCGGAAGATTATGGCACATAGCCTCATAAGTGAAGGAATCACTTGAATCAAAAATTACAATATCATGACCGAGTGAATAGCGATGTGCCATTATCTGACAAACCGTGTGTGTTTTGCCTTCGCCGCTTTGACCATATACAATAACGCTGTCATTTTCAGCATCGTTATAGGCGAAACGTTTACCGGCTGTCTTACCGCTTTTGTCGCTGATCAATGGCGTAAAACCTTTAATATTGCTTTCTTCTTTAGTGAGCAGAAATGCAGCTGTTTCCGGATTCTGAAGCATATAAAGCACATCTTCGTCAAGGATATCAGCCGGTAGGTCGTAGAAGTAAAGCCGCTGATATTTGCCTGTGATGTCATGCGAATCAAAAGGATGAGTGTGCCCGTCTGTGCAGATAAGATCACCGTCAGTCCTGAATGTCATAATCGTACTCTCAACATCATCTGTTACGCTGCCAAGCATAGCCAAGCTAACCAGCAGGCGATTGCCTGAAATCACACCCGTTTTACCGTCGTCGTTTAAGCGTACATTATGCTCTTTTTTAACAAAGCGAAAGGTTTTTGATCTGAATTTTTCACTGAGCTTAGCACCAAGCTCCTTCTTCTTTTCCATATTTGAACTCATAATTTTTTCTCCCTTAGATTTTAAAGTTGTTAAATAGTAATTATACAAGTCAAAATTATAGCGGTTTATTCCTAATTCAGCAAGGAATAATTCGATGGTCAGCATTGCTGACAGCGTATCGAGACTGTCACCATTTGCAGCTGAGGAAAGCTTATGACGGAGTATGGATACAGTTTCTTTGAACCATTTTTTGGTAGCATCAGGATTATTCAACGCCTTACTGTATATCAAATACGTCATTTCGTCTGTAATGCGTTCTATTTCCTCAGCAGTATAATCGATAGCAACGCCCTTTGTATTAATGATGACAGCGTTCTCCGAAGCAAGATTAACGGCTATATATCCTGCGTTTTTTGAAACCATTACAGAAACATTTCTGCAGGCATTATTAGCTCGAATGCACCTGATAACAGCCTTGACCCCGTCGATTATTTTGTGTTCCTCATCAGCAAAAGACCGATCCTTTACAAGAAAAACTCCATCGTAGACTTCAGAGTATTCATTTTTGATAGTCTCTTCACCAGATTCCAGCGTAATCACCGGATATTTGTGAAAATTATTTGTCGAGAACATTGTCGTAAGTTTTTCTTCCGTTAAATCACTTGCCATGTTTGAAGGTTTTATACACAGAAAGTCTCTGATGTTAATACCTGCTTGTTTCAGGAAATACTGCATTAACCCCATAATGTACCAGTTGCTCAGAAAGCAGAGCGCAGGCTGCTGACAGAAAAATTTTCTCCATTCAGCTTTGATTTGCTCCTCCGGCACAAAACTTACCGCACATTTACGTTTAAGAACGCTGGGCGATATGTATTTTTCAATTTCCTTTATGAAGCCAGGATTACCTGCAAAGTTGATAACTCCGTTTTCAAATTCACATATACCTTGGTGAGGAAAAAGTATCTGTTTCTGACAAGAAGCAGTATTAATCGCAAAGCCAATTAAAGCATTAAGCTCCGCCTTGGAACAACCAGGCAGCCTTACGATGTGTTCGAAGTGCTTGTCATATTTTCCGTCAGTGTAGTCGTTACCGGGAATAATCGTTATACCTGAAAATGTTTTGGTGCTATAGGTGATAGTTGCGAACACTGTTTCACCAATGTCATCGCAGCTTTCAGTGCGATCAGTTATAGCAAAGCCGTTTGACAATTTTTTTATCTTGACTTTACCCTTGCTGTTGACAGTTTCGATCTCCATAGTATCGTCAACGTTATTGTATTTGTATAAAACAGTATTGATAGCAACGTCTAACTGCGGCGCAACGTAGCCCGGTATCGTATTGCCGTAAGGTTGACCATAAAACGTAGGTGTTGACGTATTAGCCGTATTCCAATCAGGAAAGCGTCCATTATTCTGAACGGAACCGTAAAGCTCATGTCCACGAGCGAATTCGTCGAAAAACATTTTATTCCTCCTAAATAGATTTTAAAAATCTTTTTGTTTTTTCAAATCGTAGGTCAGCTTTGCGGAGTAATACTAAAATATTTTGAAATTCCCGGGTTTTTCAAATTTTTTTGAAGTTCAACGTTTCCTGACCTATGATTTTGAAAATATGAATTGTTTTTTGCAATATTTCTGCTGTAATTAAATCCTACCACAGATTTTTAAATAATACGAGGAATCGTTTTGAAACATTTTTATTCCTAAGATATTTTGATAAAAGGAGCGAAATAAATGAATCAAGAATACATTACCATATCAGAGTTGTCCAAGGAGCTATATAGTGAGCTGATCTCTGACACTATAACAATGGATGATTCTTTCAGAAGAAACATCCGTAATAAGTTTAACTTTTTGATGAATCGAGTGGTTATGCGAAGCAAACTCGACTGGCGTTTCAAAACCAAAGACAGGATACCTCTAAAAGATAGAAGTATAGTAAAAGCCTTGCTTATAAAATCATATTTTCCACAAGACAAAGAAGAAGATGATAATATTTTTGTGGATTGGTTTAATGACAGTATCGAAGAAACAGATCTTGATACAATAATAGAATTAGGATTTCGTGTTGAAAACCTAATAAAAGATGAGATAGCATATGATAACTGGGAGTTGGATGATGTAATTATAGATGAGTGGGTTGCGGCGATACATTCCTCAATTAATTATTCACGAGCCTTAAGTGTAAAGAAATTTGAATATCAGATGATGTGTTTATATGATTCTTCTAATGTTCTTACCACGATATACCATTTGGGGATTTGATTAGAGAAAATGAGAACGGAAAACGAGTATATGTGTGGAAAGGGCTTAAACCTAACATTGATATGTCACTGCCACTTTCAGATGTATTGAAAGGTTGTTTTTCTCAGGAGGATTATGCTAACCTTGTTCTGCAATTAATGTTCGTCATTATGCAGGATTGTCAGAAAAAGACAATTGATTTTATAAAAGCTTATGCAGGAATCAAAAAACGCTCGGAAGTTTCAAGTATTGATAAACTGATTGGAACAGATTCTTTAGCTTCTGAGTATATCAAATTCTTTCAAAACATATATGAGTATCTTTATGATAGACCAACTCTCACAAAAGAAATTGAGTCTGAAATCGGAACGGAAAACCTGCTTGAATTTTTTAAAATGAAAGACAGGAACGCAAAGAATCCGAAGAAAACACAGAAGTAGTTCAGCCTGCCCCAATGAGGGGCAAGCTATACATTCAATTTTGAATTTTATGGTACAGCCTGTAATAGCACGACCGGGAAATCCCCAGTTCCCGAATAGCTTCCACAGGCTTTTTATCTCCGTTTCGGACTTCCGACAGCACCTCACGCCAATTGTCGGGCAGAGGCTTTGACGGTCGTCCGAAGCGGACATTTTTCTTTTTGGCAGCTTCGATACCCTCACGCTGACGGGAGCGAATCTTATTTCGTTCATTTTCAGCTATACTGCCGAGAACCTCAATAAGAATGGAATTTATCATATCCATAACCCACATATGCTCAGGTGGAAAATCCGTAAGCGTGGTCGGAATGTCAAGAATTTTTACTCTGATTCCCATGCTTTTGAAAAGCTCCAGCTCACGCTTGATATCGGACTTATTTCTGCTGAGCCTGTCCAGTTCCTTAATAACGAGGGTGTCGCCCTTGCGGAGAATCTGTTTTTTAAGATATTGATATCCCTCACGCTCGGTATCTTTACCAGAACATTTGTCGATAATTATATTTCCATGTGGCACTCCAAACTTTGTCAGAGCTTCAAGCTGCCTGTCCTCATTCTGTTCACGGCTTGAAACCCGTACATAGCCATAAATTCTGTTGTCCATAATACCTCCAATTTGTTCCAAAATGTGGTGGTGACTTTCGGAACGTTTCAAAAGTCAAAACGCCACATTTTGGAACGCTTTTTTTGACGTTTTTCGGGTGTGTTATAAAGTATACTTTTCAGAACGCTCCTCCACAGCAGCTTTCATACAACCTCTCCCCGTCCTCAAACTTAATAGCCTGCAAAGTCTCACGGAGCAGGTCGGTATCCATAAGCATATCCTCAATTTCATCGCAGGTGTAACCGTATTCAAGCAGGAGCTCAACATCGGAGCTGTCCACACCGTAACAGCCGCAGTATGCCAGCAGCAGTTCCTCGTGAACGCCGTAATATGGTTCATCATCAAGCCAGCTCATGTACTTGGAGCGGTAAAGTTTTGGTTCAAACACGGAGCGAGTAATTTGGCCCATTTTATTGATGCAAAGAATATTTACCTCGACAACTTCTATTTTCTCAGAAGCAAATTTATGCAGTCCCATACGTTTCAGAGCATTCTTCATGATACTCTCTGTCGAAGCATATATGTACAGTCCAAGCGACTCAAAATTGAACAGGCACATCGGGTTGCTGCCCTTTATAATGTATAGAGAATTATTTTGGTCAAGGACAGTAAATGTGAAGTTTCCCTCTACCGTTTCCGCCATATACCGCAGTGAATCAAAGTTAAGCTTGTCCTGTGATTCGATAAGTTGAACGGCGATGTAACTGTCCGTTTCAATGTAAGTATCCGGGAGCTTTTTGTCATGCCGAAGCTCCTTGTCGTTCCACAGCACACCATTATGCGCAAACGCAAAAGAAGTATCTCCGGCAGTGCCGGAGAACGGATGATTGTTATAATTATGACTTTTATCGCCCTGTGTAGCCATACGGGTGTGTCCCATGATTGCAGATACGCCTTCGGGAGCGTTAAAGTGTATCTTATGAGCAGGTTTGGGACGCTTGAAAATCGTCACATTTCCGTCTTTTATGTAGGAAATTCCGGCAGCGTCTGTACCTCGTTCTTCAGCAGCATTTGCCAGAGCCTGAGTAAGCTTTTTCAACGTTTTATAGGGAACGATTCCCTTGTAGTCTAACCAACCAAATAATGCACACATATATTATTCCTCCTTATCATTGTCGAACGGCAGATCTAATAAGCTTCCTGTTGCACTGACTCCGCTAAGCAGCAGAGCGATGAATCCAACCGCTTTTATAATATTTTTAATGTCCTTTTCGGTATCTTCATCAATATCAAAAATGTCTGATAACAAGCCCATTATAATTCCTCCTCAGAAGCAATATCTTCGTTGATGTAGAGCCTGCGCTCTTTGAGATATGTAATAAGTTCAGGTGCTTCAATAGCTCCAACAAAATCACTCCACGACAGCTTAGCAATATCTTCATCTGTCAGGTGTATAGCCAGGTCGCATATTTCATTCACCAATTCAAGAGCCGCAATAAGTGTGTTGTATTTCAGCGTACCCCTGAAAAGGCGGAATTCAATAGTTGCGTAGTTCATCAGATTTACAGCAGCATATCTGCCGTTGTTGCCTTTCTTTGCTTTGTCCAGAATCTCACGTCCTGTTTTCTCAAATCCGTATCGGGCAGCCCAGCGATTCAGGCTGTATTCACTCCGCCTGCTGAATTTCAGCATTTCATTCCAGTGATGCTCCACAAAATAGAGAATACGGCTGATAACGTCTTCCTGCTCTTCACGGTCATTACCCAGACTGTCACGGTTAATATGGATATGCAGTCCACAGGTTGAGGTCTGATGCGAACGATATCCCAGTGAAATAGCTTTTCGCATAATATCTTCCCAGCAGAAATCCTTGTGAAAATCTAAGGTCATCGGGTGTGAAACGATTTCCATTCCGTCGTCAAGACTTCCGTCACTTTTGATGTAGATATGCTCATCGCTGCCGTGGGCAATTTCAAGCAGAGAATCGGCATTGTCGCTGTCTTTGCCTGCTCCGTCAATCTCCAGCTCAACACCAAAATATCGGTCAGATTCACCGTAAAATATCGGGTCGGGTTTGTAGCCGTAGTCATGTATTGAACGACTTTTATCAACTTAGTCATGATAACATTCGGAGCAATAATCATAACCGTCAAGATGATATGCGTCGTCCTCGTGAAGCAGTGCATCGCAGCATGAACAACGGGTGTAGTGGTTCTCATAACAGTTATGGCAAAGGTTTGTGTAATCATCACCGTAAGCGTCTGATTCCCAGATAGTTGCGCCGCATCTGTCGCAGGTCACGGTGTAGCGTTCAATGCAGTCGGCACAAACCATTTCGCCATTGACTTCTTCGTAATCTTCTGTTTCGATAAGTGCTCCGCAGTGGGAACAGTAAATTTTGTTTTCTTTCATTGTAAAATCCTCCATAAAATAGAAATGCCGCTCCCTAAGGAGCGGCAAAGTTGTTTCAATATTCATTTGCAGTCAGTTAATTTTCAAAATAGAAAATAACCCACATAAATCGGTCATTGTTGAACATTCTGATTCTCCTTTCGTATATTCTAAGTGATGATAATAGCTATCATCAAATTAATAATATATATATAAAGAATCAGAATAATCGGAAAATGACAATATACAGGCAAAAATATCAACTGATATTATGGAATAATTATTATTTCATAATAATTACAGTCTGTCGAAAAAGTCAAGTTTTTGCTTGGCTTTTTTCATAGATATGGTATAATAGAGAAAAGGGAAGGTGGAAAAGATGCTGACA
>UQXS01000027.1 GCA_900545125.1 uncultured Ruminococcus sp. | reverse complement strand
GGTAATATCGTTTTTATCACAGTTTTCGATTTTACAGAGATTTTTTCGCAGAGCCTCCCATCCCGATAATAGATTGCTTTCCAATAGATACTCCTGGGCATATACTTACATTTATGCCAATCCACACTTGCTCATTTATTATGACAGGCTTTAATATATATTCGAGGCCATATGGTCTTATTATATTATCTTTATAATTGTGATTCCATGTCATAATTGTACAGTGATTGCTAATTATTGTTCCGTTGGAAATCGTTAATCCGCCGAGACAATTTGCGTAAAAATCAGTACCGATATAAACGTTGTCTCCAATTTTAAGATGTTTGGGATTATCTATCTTTGCCCCTTTTGAAATAACAACATTGTAACCAATTTCAGCACCTCGCATTTTTAATCGATTGATACGAATACCATTATCGATATATCTCCAAACATTCTTAATCTGCTTTAATACTGTTATAATCATATTTTCTCACTTTTCTTGTTTCATATGAGCGATAATTACCTCACATACGTCCACGGTAGAATGACTTGTTTGCGATGATTGATATAATTTAAGAATTTCTAAATCGTTCTGCTTTGAAGCTTCAGCATCAAGGTTTCCGATTATTTGTTCCATTTCTTTCATGTTTTTTGCAACATAAAATGGCGTTTTCTCCATATCAAAGATAAGCGAACGGTCTTTTGAAGTGTAAATATCATAGTCATCTTGATACAACAATACTGGTCTACCTGAATACGCAAAATCTCCTGCACATGATGAATAATCTGTGATAAGCAAATCAGAGATTAGCATTAAATTTGTCATATCGCGATATTGGCTTACATCAATAATCCGCTTATCATCTTTTGTTTTATCTAGTTCCAAATGTGTCCCACCATGAGATCTTTTTAGGCACAACCAGTCACACTGATATTTTCTTTCTAAAGCATCTAGTATTCTACATATATTAATATCAGTCCCAATTACGCCATTATCCGATATATGATCTCTAAATGTAGGAGCATAGATTAAGAGTTTCTTATCATCTGGAACTCCAATTTCCTGTCGAATAGTCGAGAGATTAATGTCCGAATTAAAAAAATCATCATTGCGAGGCAGTCCTGTTTTAATAGTCAATCCAGAATAACCCATAGATCTCTTCCAGATATCAATGAATAAAATACTCCCAGTTACGAAATAATCGCAGAGTTCTTGCTCTGAAAAACGTCGCCCTGCTGATTTTTTTTTATAATTTGATTTGCTAGCTGCATCGTTGCCAATTCTTTTAAATGGTTTATCTCCATGCCAAACCTGAATATATAACTGCTCTTTCCTTTTAATTACTCCTTGGGGAACAAGCACATTAAACACCCAAACGGCACTTGTTGACAATTCCTTGTAATACTCCTTGGATTCAAATAATACCGTTTTAATATACTTTGGATATTCGGCCAGATGTTTTAAATCTTCATTTCTATATGCCCAGACAATTTCAACAGCCGGATATGCCTCATATAGATATTCAGAAATTCTACTCAAACTATCTCCATATCTACCGCTAGCAAGTAGTATTTTATTTTTCTGAATTGGGCGGGATGAGTATTTTTTCATTTGGAAATGTGTCTTAAATTCACGATATTTATACCCCATATATGAAAGCACAGAACTTTTTTTAAGAAAATGCTTCGCTTTAAAATTCATAATAATACGTATAGTTAATTATTTACTATACTTCTCCTTTCAAATATCCTAAAAATCAGAGACTTGGTTGTCTGCCTGCGTTGGTTGTTCAATTTGTCGGATTACACTTCTGTCATCCATAAACATTACTGCCAATAGAAGCCATAACAGGGTACTTCTAATACCATTATGTGATAGAGAATAAAAGAATACCCCTGACAGTAGAGCAACATTTCTAATCGTCTGCTCTTGTTTGCGGATGCACTTTGCAAAAAAGCGAATATACCCAAAAAAACCTATTAATCCGTAGCTTACCAATATTGAAATAAATGTCGAATGAACTTCTGAATTGTGCTTTACAGTAAATCGTGAATACGTTCCTTCGCCCATTCCCCAAAGGAAGTGGACTCCTAATTCTTTAACTCTATCATATCCACGACCTTCTCCGAGACTTGAATCGTTTTCTTCCATCATATGTATCAATCTATATCGTGTCAGATAAAGTGTTCTATTGTTGTATACTAATTCGCTATCAGAATATAACAACCAATATATCAACAATCCTATAATAGCGATTATACTCAACTTCTTTATTATGCTAAAAACAGTCTTTTTTTCCTGATATATAATGCTGTAAATTGATATAAGAATAAAAGAAGATATAATAGCGGCTTTGGAAAGGGACTCAAAGGTAGCAACAACACCACCTATTAAAATGATAATCCGTTCAATTTTAGACAAGTAGCTTCTAAGATACAGCAGAATAGTCAAAATGATAATAGCATAATATCCTAATTGATTTGGATTATTAAAAAATCCGGTTGCTCTTGAAGTGCCAGTATACATAATCATACCAATTATAGTAATCATAGTAGAATAAACTGCCCCTTTGGCTATTGCTTTTTTCACCCGATCTATTCCACAATCCTGTACCGTAAGAATTGTGAAAGCAAATGCCATTGCATTGAATATATAATACATACTTGATTTAATCACAGAGAACTCTTGAATAAATATATACCAAATGAAGTTTATCATAAACTGATATGAAATCAATACAAAAACATACTTAATAATGCCGTCAGACCTCTCATTATAAAGAGTAAAAGTACCTTTGGACTTAAAAAGGCATAATGCCAAAAAGAACACCAATATAAGATCCGCAAGCTGAAGCATTCCCGAATTCCATAGATATAAAGGCTTTAAAGCAAAGTAAAGTAAAAGCGGCAGTCCGTTTTTATTTTCACTAAGTTTCTTCTCCAAGATTTCATCTCCATCTGTCTCATATTTATTATTTCGTAATATATTTATTGATTATAGATATATTAAAGCACGCCCTCTTATAATCTGCGCTTAACGCGTATTGTTTGATACTATTTGTATCTGTCATCATATTCAAAAATTTTTCTGAGATTAGTTGCATTTCGCTTAATGTAACACTATGCTTAATATCGGCATATCTTTTCATAAAATAAGCGATTTTCTCGTTATGGTTAATCGCAAACACTTTACCACCAGTTAAAGCAGAAATCATTAACGCATGTAATCTCATGGATATTAAATATTCACATCGACCGAGTTCATAAATTTTATTTTCGATTCCCTTTCTCTCGCAAAATTCAACATCTACTTTATCCTTAATGATATTATATAATTGTTTGCTATACTCATAATCAGTAGTGCTATTCGTTCCATATTGAATAGGAATAATTATAAACTTATATCCTGTTTTATGACCGATTAATACAATCTGTTCTGCAAATCGTCTCAATAGGTCTGCATCATTTCCATTCTTGTGAAATGTTGCCCAGTTATAAGGCATGATACATATTCCAATTGTTTTACTCTCAATAGCTAAATTAAAATCAAATTGTTTGGTTGTTAGCAAAACCATATCAGATGAAAGAACTAGCTTTTTTGAATTGCTAGTTATTTTTTTTAGTAGCATATACGAATCATAATCTCTAACCAGCGTGCCATTTGAAGAATAAACCAATACTTTACTAAGTATTTTGCCTATATTGGATTTAAACTTTGTAGCACCAACACTTATTAGCAAGCTTTTTTTTCCAATTACTCGCCTCAGCACGAAGTAAACAGCGTTTTCAGCCAAATGAAAATATCCATGCTTATCAGTAAGAATTGTACCGCCACCAAACACAAATAAATCGGATTTCATAATTGTCATGAATCTACTAATTGCGTTTTTGAAGGACGGTGTTTTTCCTGTAACAAGCTCTGGAGGAGTATTTATACCATATTCTGCAAATAGTCCATCGGGATCTGAATTCATAATTTGAAGGTTTGAGGATTTATTAAAGTTCTCTATAAATATCCCTTTCATCAACTCATCGCCTAAGTTATCTCTTCCATAATAACCGCGAATAATTATATTTTTCATTCTTAAAATTATAACCTCTCTTAAAGATACGATTCACGTATTTCTTCATTTCATTTTTGAGTAACAAATCTCAGCACCTTTAATTCGTAACCATATTCTTTTTTCTCGTATAGAACACTTTAGAAATTCCGATATTTTTTTAAGGTGATGCTTTTGTACTTGTTCTCGATCTACTTCATCGCTAACATACTCTGAGTATTTTTTTATCATTGATAGCGAGACCATTTGATCGTTAAGTGGCATTATTTTATCGCTCATGATAATAAACGATTTGTATTTAAAGGAATAATTGTATTTTCTTTTTTGAATATGTATGTACACATATTCATCAGTCTTTATGTTTCCATCTGACAAATATGCCCTATATACTGCTCCTTCTTCGTAATAAAAAACTTGAAGTGGGTAATTTTTGTGTCTTGATGCAGTTAGTCTATTAAGCCTACACGATATATCTGCCATGTCTTCCTGATAATATTCATTAACTTTCTGTTTTTTTGCAATTAGCATTTGTCCAGCGTGTTCATCGAATGAGTAAAACTCAGGATTTGAAAACACTTCACGATACGAGAACATACCACCCTTTTGGCTGAACAATTTTCTCATCTTCTCTGTATTTTTATAAATAGTAAGATGTCCAAGTCTATAAATCTTGTCAAATCCTTGTTGCATTGGCTTTTCGATAAATTTCATGATGTTCCCAAATATCAAATCTAAATCACAGTATCCCCAATAATCATAAGGAGCAATTAAATCATAAAAAATATATCCATATGCAGGTTTAAAATCTGTGAGCTTATATGGTGATGTAATTGATATTTTAAATCTAAACTTAGTATCTATCTTACGCACTAATTTATCAAATGTAGTGTGGATTATTTTTATATTTTTAGGAATATAAGTTGATATTTTAGCATCGGTAATTAGAATAAAATCCACTTGTGGATTAGCTTCACACGACTGAAGCCATAATTCAAAATAATTTGGCAGAACACCGAAATAGCAGTTTATCAAAACAAGTTTCATGGACAACCTCTTGGCAATAAATCATTAATCTTCTCCAGATAAGTCGTTATAACAACTTCACGACTGAACTCTTTCTCAACCTTCTGCCGTCCTTTCAGACCCATCTGCTTTCTTTCTTCATTTTTCATGACTATAAATTTCTCAATAGCTTTTACCAAGGCTTTAACGTCTCCACCATTATAAATAAATCCGCTGAGACCATTATCAACGGTTTCCCGACACCCCGGATTATTTGTGGTGATAATCGGACGCCCGGAGCTTGCATTTTCAAGTAGCACATTACTCATACCCTCACCGTATGTACTCGGGTGAATGATGCAGTGTGCTCTCTTAATCCAAGGCTTTACATCTTTCTGTGAACCCCGATAATGTACTATTCCTTGCTTGCCAAGCTCTGCAAGCTCCTTCTCATAGTGGCTCTCGGTTGGTTCAATAAAACCGAGCATATTAAATTCCGTATTTGGATATTTCTTTTTAATAATCTTCGCGGCGGCAATATAGTCATCTACGCCTTTGTCATGCAGGATTCTGCCGATATAATTGAAAACTATCGGTTCTCCTTCGATGCCATTACCACCTTCCGGATACTCCTGAACAGGATATCTGTCAAGAGCAACTCCGGAACCTGGAATCAGCTTGCTGTCGCCCTTGCCCCATCCCAGTTTCTTTGCCAGCATCATGTTTGTGCTATTCTGGAACATGATACAAGCAGAACCACGATAAGCTGTTTTAAACAGCCACATAATAAACTTCTGCTTCGCGCCGCTCTCATTTATTACCGAGCCTAAACCTGTAACATTATTGATTACAGGAATATGCATTTGATGAGCTACTAAAGAAGCGTAGACATTCGGTTTAGCTGTATAGGTAAGAACTATCGTCGGCTTGTATCGCTTGTAAAGGTTACGATAATGTATCATAAGTTTTGCATCATTGAACACGCTTGTCCCACGGCGATCTATATTCGGATTGTCGTAAATGTATTCTTTTCCCTTTCTTAAATGGTACTCTTCTTCCATAGCTTCAAATTTAGGCCCGTCAGGGCAGGAAATAAGCATACGATATCCTGCTTTCATAATACCCTGTATCAGTTCCAGTCTGAAACAATAAACATCATCATCATTATTTGTAAGTAAAGCTATAATCGGTTTTTTAGCCATATCTACACCCAAAATCTTAATTATAATCTTTTCCAAGCACTGCAGCTACAGTCCGAAACATCGTAAGAATCTCACGAAGAAATCTAAATCGTCTTACCGATTCAAGATTCCACATCATCTTCGCAGGCAGTACCTTTTCGATATAAACCTTATCCACATCATCAGCTGCATCAAGCAGCGTATTTTCATCTTTATAACGAATACTCGCTTCTGATGTGATTCCTGCCGGCATTAAAAGTGTAGCATAAAATTCAGGCTTGTACTTTTTCACATACTTTGTAACTTCCGGCCTTGTCCCTACAAATGACATGTCACCTGACAGTACATTGATAAGTTGCGGTATCTCGTCAAGCCGGTAATAACGCAGAATTTTTCCTATCCGCGTAACACGACTGTCTCCGCTTACTGTCACAGAAGAACCAATTTTATCGGCATCTGAAACCATTGTGCGGAATTTATAGATACGAAATCTGCGTCCATAAGTTGTAATTCTTTCCTGACGATAAAACACAGACCCCTTTGAATCAAGCTTGATACACACCGCAATAACAGCAATTGGAACACTCAATATAAAAAGCATTATCAATGCCGCAATGAAATCAAATCCGCGTTTAAGTGAAAGCTGACTTTGTTTCTTATGCAGTATTTCCCAGTAAGGTCTAACTTCGGGATTTTGCATATATTTTGGAAGTTCCTCCCATTTTCTTAATGTCATATATAATCCCTCAGTATATTTTGATAATTCTCAATCACATAATCAATCTCTTCATCCGTCAGGCAAGTATGAAGCGGAAGCGTGATCTCATTTTGAAACTGCCTGTAGGCATTTGGAAAATCATTGATATCAAATCCCATCTGCTTATAAGCCGTATGCATAGGCAGCGGTTTATAATGAACGTTTGTTGCAATACCTGCTTCTGCCATTTTTGTTATAATATCGTTACGCTGTTCTTCTGTTATCTCTGGAATTCTCGTTATGTACAAATGACCTGAGCTTTGCAAATCATCTGTGTAATGTGAAAGCACCTGAACATCAAGCGGTTTCAGAGCTGTATCATATTTTTCGATAATTTCTTTTCGCCTTGTAAGCATATGCGGATAACGCTCAAACTGTTTCAAACCGATTGCTGCGGCAACATCCGTCATATTACACTTGTACCATGTTCCCACTATGTCGTACTCCCATGCTCCAAGCTGCGTTTTCGCAAGAGCATCCTTGCTTTGACCATGCAGGCTCAGAAGCTGTACATGATTATAAATTTCTTCATCATTAATTACAGGAATATTTTTCCATGTCAGTACGCCACCTTCCGCAGTTGTGAAGTTTTTTACTGCATGAAAACTGAAACTTGATAAATCAGCAACACTGCCTATCATTCTACCATGCCATTTTGCACCGAACGCATGAGCGGTATCTGCATTGATTGAAATTCGTCCCATTGCTTCCTGAATTTGATTTGAAGGTCTGAACAGAGCCTTTTTACGTTCAACAATGTCAAAAAGTTTATCGTAATCACAGGGGATGCCTGCTAAATCAACGGGAATAATAACTTTAGTTTTGTCAGTTATGGCAGATTCTACTGCATCGTAATTGATTTCCAAACTGTTCGGCATAACATCAACAAGAACCAATTTCGCTCCAACGTGTGCAACTACGGATGCGGAGGCCGTATATGTATAGGCTGGTACAATTACTTCATCTCCCTCGCTGATCCCGAGAACTCTCAAAGCCATTTCAGCACAAGCTGTCTGCGAGTTAAGACAGCAAGCCTTCTTTACTCCGATATATTCTGCAATTTGATTCTCAAGCTGCTTTGTTCTCGGACCAGTCGTGATCCAACCAGATCTGAGTGCTTCTGCAACTTCTGCGATCTCTTCCTCAGAAATATCAGGTGGCGAAAACGGAATTTTCAACTATTTCATCCTCTTTTCTGTTATCATATAAACCAATTTATAAATAAAAAATCCAACGCAAGCTCCGACCGTGTTGTTAAACATATCATCAATTTCACACCAACCACGATTGAAAATCAATTGTCCGAGTTCAATGAAGATGGACAATAATAAAGCTAAAACTGCTATAGATTTAAAATCTTTATTCGCAAACAAAGGAAGTAACGTTCCAAATGGTATAAACAGCACGATATTCAATACAATATCGTGAGCGGAGTGCCAATCAGGATGTTTAAAAAAATTGACATATTCCCAAAACGGATGTGCCAGCATATTTACGCTGTATGATTCTTCTCTGCCAAGCAATGTATACCACAAGACGAAAAACAAATATATCACAAAAACTATCTGATAAACCTTTTTCACCTCGGAAACCTCAATATTTTTATTTTTCTAAATTTATCACCTATAGCAATCAATTTGTGATTATGTATATGAACATTATTGACGATGTTCAATTTAAAAATAACAAATCATGATTAGCCAGTCAGGACTTGAATTTTTCTGTCAGATACGGTTATGATATAATCAAATATATATGCTGCTTTTCGCAAAATTACAAAATTAGAAACAATGTTAAAAAGTGCCATATCTACGCAATATTCTGTTTTCAAGATGCTGATTCTGACACAGCCTGACACTACATTCGTGCTGATAAGCTGTTCATCATCCGGCGTTCGTATTGTCGGTTTGGATGAACATACCTGTCAAGCGTAATGGCGATTGTGCTGTGACCGAGTACAATAGAGAGCGTTTTCGCATCAAATCCGTTCTCCACACAGTTGGTGGCAAAGGTATGACGAAGCTGATGATAATTGGAACGTTCCACATTGGCAGCTTCAAGCAGTTTCTTGTAGCGATACTGCATGGTTCTCGGTTCTACAAGCTTTTCTGAGCCTGAGAGAACATAATCTTCGTCATTTCCTCTGAATTTCAGAATATACGGGATCAAAAAATCGGGAATGGCGATATAGCGTTTGGAATCAGAGCTTTTCGGCTCAGTGATGACGAGCATCGTTTTATGGCTGCCATTCTGCTTGCAGATACGCTGTACGGTTCGGTTTATTCGGAGCAGTTTATGCGTAATATCAATATCTCCCCATTTCAAGCCACAAAGCTCACCAATACGAAGTCCCATGAAAAGTGATAACAGTATGCCAAGTCCGGTCAGATCAATATGATTCTTCACGTATCTGACCAGTTTCGTCTGCTGTTCATCGTCCATTTTATGGGGCTTTTTATTTTCGACCTTCGGGAGAGAAACGTTTTTGAGGGACAACTTAAATCCATATTCCTCCTGTGCGTAGGTCAGAAGCGCCTTGAATACGGTGAAAAGATCACGCACATAGCCTGCGGAAAGCCCGTTATCCACTTTTTTCTTAATGAAAGCATTGATTTTCGCAGAATTGATTTCAATGCAGAGCGTATCTCCGAATTCAGGTAGAATATGCTTTTCAAACTTCATCTTGTAATTGGCATAAGTGGATTCCTTGACACGGTTTGCAATTGCATTGAGCCATTCTTCGTATACCGAATTGATCGTAATACAGCGACCAGACAGATACAGACTCTCAATTTCACGGGCAATGCGAAGTTTTCGCTCAGCTTCTTCATAAGTTTTTCCATAAACGTATTGATAGACAGGTCTGCCGTTTATCTCATGATCTATGATAAAACGCCCCATATAACGTCCATCAGTGCGCTTTGTAATTGTTTCTATGGTTTGCATCATAAATTTTCTCCTTTTTGTTGCTCTCGTTCCATTTCAACATAATCAATGTTTGTTTTGTTGTGCAATATGCTGATTTTCGGATTTTCTTGTCGGCTTGCCTTGCAATCTTCTTCCAAATGCGGTATAATTAGGCTGTCACAAGATTTTCACAAGATTTGTAATTTTGCGAAAATTACGGCTGCCGTTTTGCATAAGCAATGCGGCAATTTTTATTGTACAGCATTCGGAACGTTTTGAAAACGCCCCGAAATACTGTTTGGATTTCACTTCGACTCCGATGGGTTCAAAGTAGATTATTCAAGGTCAGGCTGTTTCTTGTCTTTGCCCTTATCCCTGTTCTGTTTTGGCTTTTTAGCGATACGCATAGCATCACGCTTCATCTTTGCACGTTCAAAATAACAGGTTTTTTCACGCTTTGGAGCGTTTTTCTTGGCTTCGATAGCCGCCTTATTCAGCTCATCGGTCAAGGTTTTCAGGCGTTCCTCCTTGCTTTCAAGCTCTGCAAGCTGTGGAAACGGCTCTGCTGCGATCTTCTGCGCTTCTGCAAAATCGACCCTAAGCTTTGCAAGATCAGCCTGAGTACGCTCGATCTTTCCATCAATATTGTAGAGTGCAGCTTCCAGACGATTCAGGTTATGAGCAAAACTCTCAATTAGCTTTGTAGTATGTGAAGCGGCGCCTTTCAGGCAAGCCGACATACCGCCGCCCATCATATTGCTGTTGACTGTGACCGTCAGGTCAAATCCTTGAAACGAGCCGACTTTTACAGGCGTATCTGCGTACTTTATAGCGAGTACCGCATCTTCAAGAGCCTTTGCTGCTTCTTTTCCGTCCGTATACTCAACATCACCGATAGTGATTTTGAATACAGGCAGTTTTCTCTCGGGATCAATCGGGAGCTTACGGAGCGTTCCACGGTCAGTGTGCATTTCATCAAGAATAGTGACCAGCACTTTCTCATCGATGGGAAAATTCTTAATCTTATCCTGCATTTCATAAACGGTATTTTTATGTTCTGCCGACATCACTCTTAATTCCTTGACCTCATTTTCAAGCATTAATTTTTCCTTGATACGCTCATCGCCTGTGCAAAGTGCCTTGATTTCAGAATAGGTAAGTGCCTGCTGATCCACATCTTCGCATTTTCTTGCCGGAGTTTTGCTTGTCATAATCTGAGAGATAAACTTCTGCTTGTTCTCCAAAGTTTGAAAACTGTACGCATCGAACGTACCCTTAGTGACATAGCGATAGATCTCTACATTCTGGTTTTCGTTGCCCTGTCTGATGATACGTCCGGCGCGTTGTTGCAGGTCAGCAGGTCGCCAAGGAATATCAAGGTCATGAACGGCTATCAGCTTTTTCTGAACGTTAGTACCTGTACCCATTTTTGAAGTTGAACCCAATAACACACGCACCTCTCCAGAACGTACTTTCTCAAAGAGGTCTGCTTTCTGCTTTTCTGTCTTAGCATCATGGATATATGCAATTTCTTCTGCTGGAATACCCTTAGCAATCAATTTGTCTCTAATATCATCATACACGCAAAACTCGCATTCTTCTTCAAGGGATTCGACCTCAGCTATAGACTTCTTATCGTTTGCATCGTCAGCATCTTCGCCCTCAACTTCTGTTTCAGCCGAGGATTTATGCGGCACACCCAAATCACAGAAAATGATCTGTGTGAGCTTGTCCTCTGTCGTTTCAGCGTGAATCTTTGCAACATTCTCCACGCATTGATTTAGCTTTGTGCTTGGATCATCTTCAAAGGACGGATCAATCAAACGGGGATCAAGACCGAGTTTACGCCCGTCGCTCGTTATCTTGAGCATATTGTCGATACTTGGATCAACATTTCCTGCATTTATCGCATCAGCTCTATCAGCAAGCTCCTGAACAAGCTCCTGCTGAAAAGGAGTAGCTTCGACCTGAACGACCTTGTATTCGCAGACGGGAACATCGAGCTGCAATGTATCAGCAGTACGAATATCGGCAACCTGTTTAAACATAGACATGAGTTCCGGCAGACCTGTGTAATTCGCAATGCGAGTACGTTCCTTGAATTTGTTTCCGGCAGGTGCTAACTCCCAATCTGTTTTCTGCTCACCAAAAACTGATACCCAATTGTCAAAGTGCTGCAAGCCGTGATCTCTGAGAAAATCATATTCCAGATAACGCATCATTGTATGCAATTCTGTGATACTGTTACTCAAAGGCGTTCCGGTAGCTCCGATAAATCCTCTATTTCCCGTCTTTTCATCAAGATAGCGAACCTTTAGAAACAGGTCAAGAGCCTTTTGTGAAGCAGATGACGAAATTCCTGCGACATTGTTCAATTTTGTACTTACGAACAAATTTTTGAATTCATGAAGTTCATCGACAAATAGCCGATCCACGCCCAATTGCTCAAAAGTCAGCGTATCATCCTGATTCGCCTTTTGGAGTTTGTCGAGCTGCTTCTGCAAACTTTTTCTGGTACACTCCATTGCCTTGATCTGGAACTTAGAGCCTTCGCTTTGTTTCAGTTCTGCAATACCTTGCAGAATATCGTCGATCTGAGACTGAATCGTCATGATCTGTCTTTCCTTTGAAACAGGAATCATACCAAGCTGAGAATGACCGATGATAACGGCATCGAAATCACCTGTAGCGATT
The DNA here is from genome assembly GCA_900545125.1 of uncultured Ruminococcus sp. Taxonomy (GTDB): domain Bacteria; phylum Bacillota; class Clostridia; order Oscillospirales; family Ruminococcaceae; genus Ruminococcus. Next base: position 4,091 of record UQXS01000027.1, on the reverse strand, counting down.
TTTGCAAACAATTGCTGACGATTTTCCTTTTTGAAATCCTTTTTCGTAGCCACCAAAATATTGGCGGACGGATAGAGCTTTTGGAAATCATCGCCGATCTGCTCCGTTAAATGATTCGGAACGGCAAAGAGCGATTTTGTACAAAGTCCGAGACGTTTGCTTTCCATTGCAGTTGCGATCATCTCGAACGTCTTTCCAGCCCCCACAGAGTGCGCAAACAGCGTATTACCGCCGAAAAGTGCGTGTGCGATTGCATTTTTCTGATGTTCATGAAGCTGAATATCAGTCGTCATCATTGGAAAAGAAAGCGCCGAACCGTCGTATTCACGGGGACGGATACTATTAAAAAGCTCATTGTAGCGGTTCACAATATCCTCACGTCTTGCGGGATCTTTGAAGATCCAATCCTTGAAAGCCTTGCGAATATTGTCCGCCTTACGCTGAACGATACGAGTTGCGTCAATATCGACAACTCGCTTTTCCTTCATATCGCCCAAATCGTCAGGCACTTCGATCGTCTTATAAACTTTCGGCTCTTGCAGATTGAGAATATGCTCAAAAATATCGTAAGCATTCATATTATGCGAACCGAATTTCTGAGTCGCAAGCACCGATCTGTCCGAGGACTTGTTGCTTACATGGAAAGAGTTTGTATGCTCAGAATATTCCACACCGATAACAGCCGATTTATTCCACCTTGCAGTCGGGCTGCTGCTCCTCTGATATTCCGGTGTCTGCAACAACTCGTACAAAAACTGCTCATAATACTTCGGATTGATCCATGTCGCACCGATCTTTACATCAATATCGCCTACTTTCAGCGGTTCGGGCATTGCTGACTTTAACGCAGATACGTTGATATTGAAATCGGCATCATATTCAGCGATTTCCTCGGCTTCACGGAGTTTTTTGCGAATATCTCCCGACAGGTATTCGCTTGCCGTCTGATAATCGTTTTCCGTATGGGGAACTTTGAAAATTTCGCCCTGTAAATCGTGCTTTAACTCATCTTCCGTCATTCCTGTGAGACTGCTCATATACGCAAAGTCACCCCCTGCTTTTTCCGCAGCGGAAAGCGTGAGAGCTTCAAGCGCCGTTTCCACATGATCGACAGCTTTTGGCGGAACGATAGTACGCTTTGTGAAAATATCCGATTTTTCCACCAGTTTTGTTTTATCGTATTTCTTTTCAAGACCTGCCACAAGGTTGTATGACACATCTTCACTGAAATAACGCTTGTTTGTCTGAGAATGAATCAAACCATATTTCTTGTAAAAATCATCGTATGTGGCATTGAGTTTCGTCTGTAAATCCTTGATTACGCTGTCAGGCTTGTCAAGCTCCTGCGCTTCAAGCAGTTCTCTTGTCAGGTCACGTAATTCAATAAAAGCCTTGAACCGCTTATGCTGTGCCGTTCCTTTATCAAAACGGAACTCGCAGGCGGCATTGTTTTTCTTGAAATACACCTGATCTCCTGATAGAAAAAAGCTGTAATTACGCAGATTAGACGGAATTTCTACCTGAACACCGTCCGCTGTCTTTGCATACACATCTCTGCCACGCTCAGGATTGATTTCAGCGGAGAGCTTGCTGACAGCATCATGCAAAGCGGACTTCAAATCATATCCGTCCTCAGTGACAACCATAGTACCGCTGCCGTAGAGCTTGTTACCCTCGACTACTTTTCCAAGCACCATGTCAGGATGCTGTTCAAAATACTTGTTGATTGGAAGTCCGTCAGCAGTTTCGCCGATATGCACCCAATCGGGAATATCGGACATTTCGGCAACAGATTCGCCCTCATGCTTTTGCAGGAAAATTATATCTGTCGTAACTTCAGTCCCTGCATTATCCTTAAAAGCGCCGTTTTTACCGCCGGGCAGACGGATCGCACCGATGAAATCAGCCTTATCCGCTAACATCTTCCTTGTAGTCTCGTCACGCTTATCAAGTGTTCCTGCCGAGGTCACAAATGCCATGATGCCGCCGTTTTTCAGCTTGTCAAGGCTTTCGGCAAAGAAATAATCGTGCAGTTTTGTGGCTTCATGGACGGCATCACGGAATCCAAGCTCACCGAACGGAACATTGCCGACCGCCACATCAAAGCAACCGTTCTGAAACGTATTCTGCTCAAATCCTTTGACTGTAATATCCGCATCGGGATAAAGCACCTGTGCCATTCTTCCCGAAATACTGTCGATCTCCACACCGTAGAGCTGAGAATTTCTCTGCATATCCTCCGGCATTCTGCCAAAGAAATTGCCGACACCCATTGACGGCTCTAACACAGTACCGCCATTAAATCCGAAATTGCCGAGTGCTTCATAAATCGCATCAATGACAACAGGTGCAGTATAGAAAGCATCGTTGACCGAAGCACGAGCCTGTCGGTATTCTTCAGGAGTCAGCAGCTCCGCAAGCTCCTGATATTCAGCCGACCATTTTTCATTATTTTGATCGAAAGCCTGAGCCAAAGCGCCCCAGCCGACATATTTTGACATAAGTTCTTTTTCTTCGGCTCTTGCAGGACGAAGTTTAAACATATCTGCCGCCAATTTTAGATTGGCATATTCAAATTTTTTCAGCGTTCTGATTGCTTCAACATTCGCCCTGAACTTCGCCTTTGCACCGCCCTCACCGAGTGCATCGTCTGTTATGGTGAAGTTGTCGCTCTTGTCGGGAGTAGGCGTGGAACTGACAATTTCATCTGTACCATTTATAATAGTATCATCACCACCGACCTCTGCCGTAACAGGCTCGCGCTTCGGCTCTTTGGTACGCTCAGAACCATTAATGAAATGAAAACTCATCAGAATATCGCCGTTATCCAGACGAGAGGTCAGCTCACTGCCGTCAAAATTCCAGTTTTTCGCTCTGTCAAATTCCATGTGAATGTCTTTTCCCGTAGGTTCGCCGTTTTCATCGAGTTTTCGGGAAGTAAAATCAACAGTAGTGACACCTGTCACCACTCTGCGTTCCCCGATACATTCGGGACGAGTGTGATCGGTGATCTCAAACTGCATCCCCGGCTTGATCGTTCTTTTTAGCTGTGCAAGATTCTTAATTGCAGGAATATCGGTATTTTTTTCTTCGTGAACAATCTTAGACTGTTCCTCTTTGAGTGCAGTTCGCTCCGCTTTTTGTTCAGCAGAAAGGTAAGTATCGTCTCTAAGCCGTGATTCCGTCATTGTCGCAACATTGTACCAACTATGACGAAATTTTTCGCCGTTTTCAAAAGAAAAAGTCAGTCCCTTGCTGTCATAATCAACGAGTGAGATTCTGCCCTCACCACTATGACCGCCGATACCATATTCTTTTTTCAGAAAATCGGCTAACTGCTGGACAGTCGGGCGCTTTTCTTCGTAGAAGTCCTGTACACGAAACTTGCCGTTTACAAAGCCTGTTCCACGATCAATTTCCGCTGCAGAGCTTCATAGACCTGAACACCATTCACCACCGGACCTTTGGCAAATTCCGACTTCGGCTTTTCTTTTGCAGGCTTTAAAGCTGTCAAAGGCTCGCTGTCACCGAACAAAGTAAGCTGTTCGCCCTGAATATCGGGAGTTTCCCAAAACGGAGTATCGGAGTGTTCATTCCGCTGAATTTCCCCTATAACGGCAGAATCGGTGAATAACGGTTTGTCAATGTCCGATGATGCTTCAATTTCAGGTGAGATTATGGTCTGCTCGTTTTTTGCAGTATGCTTTTCGATTACGCTGTCAGGAACGGAAACAAGCTCGTTGAAATCAAGCCCTGTCAGTCCGTTCTCGATCATATCCCCGATGCTGTCATACTGCTCCGTATTATATATTTCGCCGTCAAATTCATATGTGATTTTGAAGTCGATAAGGTCAGCCGTCACCTGCAGCGGCAGCTCATCGTCTGTGTAGGTGGTGTAGGCGAGATGTAGATTATGCAAATCGGAAAAGTCCGCAGGACTGCCGTACTCACTTTCGCAGAAATCATTGATAAGAGCCTTTGCCTTGTCAAGCGGAGTTTCAAAGGTATGCTGAAACTTCATAATCTCCACAGGCTTATCGGGATTATGCTCAAGCATAGCATCTTGCAGGAGCTTTGCAAAAAATCCCTCT
>UQXS01000026.1 GCA_900545125.1 uncultured Ruminococcus sp. | reverse complement strand
TCGGATATGCTTAAAGGTAAGCAGGGACGTTTCCGTCAGAACCTTCTCGGTAAGCGTGTTGACTACTCCGGCCGTTCGGTTATCGTTGTAGGTCCTGAACTTAAAATGTACCAGTGCGGTCTGCCAAAGGAAATGGCTCTCGAACTATTCAAGCCATTCGTCTTGAAAAGACTCGTTGACAAAAAGGCGATTGCCAATATCAAATCAGCAAGAAAGCTTATCGACCGTGCCGACAACAAGGTGTGGGATGCTCTGGAGGACGTTATCAAGGATCACCCCGTAATGCTTAACCGTGCCCCCACGCTTCACCGTCTTGGTATTCAGGCATTTGAGCCGATCCTTGTCGAGGGACGTGCAATCAAGCTTCATCCTCTTGTATGTTCCGCTTTCAATGCCGACTTCGACGGCGACCAGATGGCTGTACATCTTCCCCTTTCCGCAGAAGCTCAGGCAGAAGCACGTTTCCTTATGCTTGCCGCAAACAATCTGCTTAAGCCATCCGACGGTAAGCCTGTAGCTGTTCCGTCGCAGGATATGGTTCTCGGTTCTTACTACCTGACAATGGATAAGCCGGGCGAACCGGGCGAAGGCAAGATATTCCGTGACGTAAACGAAGCGCTTATGGCATACAACGAGCACGATGTATCTCTCCATGCCAATATCAAGGTAAGAATAACCAAAGATATCGGTGACAAAAAGGTTTCAAAGATAATCGACGCTACAATAGGACGTCTTATCTTCAACGAGAACATCCCGCAGAATCTGGGTTATGTTGACAGAACCAACTCTGACAAACAGTTTGATCTTGAAATCGCTTTTCTGGTAGGCAAGAAGCAGCTATCAGATATTATCGAACGCTGCATCAAGATTCACGGCACAACAACAACTTCAGAGGTTCTTGACAGAATCAAGGCTCTGGGATATAAATATTCTACAAGAGCGGCTCTTACCGTTGCCGTTTGCGACGCTACTATCCCTCCGCAGAAAAAAGAGATTCTTGCCGCAGCTGACAAGGAAGTTGAACAGATCACAAACGAATACGAGTACGGATACATCTCCACTCAGGAAAAAACCAAGAAGATCATTGCTCTCTGGACAAATACTACGGACGATGTAACAAAGGCTCTTAAAGCAAACTTTGACAGGTACAATCCTATCTGGATGATGGCTGACTCCGGCGCCCGTGGATCTATTTCTCAGATTCGTCAGCTTGCCGGTATGAGAGGTCTTATTGCCAACACTTCAGGTACGGTTATTGAAATCCCGATCAGAGCCAACTACCGTGAAGGTCTGAACATTCTGGAATACTTTATCGCATCACGAGGCGCCCGTAAGGGTCTTGCCGATACTGCTCTCCGTACCGCTGACTCAGGTTATCTGACACGTCGTCTTGTTGACGTTTCACAGGACGTTATTATCCGTGAAGAGGACTGCGGAACTACAGACGGTATTGAAGTTTACGAGATCAGAAACGGCAACGAAGTCGTTGAGCCTTTCGGAGAGCGTCTTGTCGGAAGATTCCTTTCGGAAGATCTCCGTGACGAATCCGGTGAACTTATCGTTTCACGCAACAAGATGATAAACGATGCTGATGCAAAGAAGATCATTGATGCAGGCGTTGAAAGGATCAAGATACGTTCCGTACTCAACTGCAAGGCAAGAACCGGCGTATGTGCAAAGTGCTACGGTGCTAATCTGGCAAACAACAATATCGTTTCTGTCGGTGAAGCTGTTGGTATCATTGCAGCTCAGTCTATCGGTGAACCCGGTACACAGCTTACAATGAGAACATTCCATACCGGAGGCGTTGCTTCTGCCGATGCGGAAGATATCACACAGGGTCTCCCCCGTGTTGAGGAACTTTTTGAAAGCAGACGTCCCAAGGGTGCGGCTATTCTTTCAAGACTTTCAGGAAAGATTCATATTGAAGAGATCAAAACCACCAGAAATATCATTGTTACAAACGATGAAACAGGTGACTCCGAAAGCTATATGATTCCGTATAACCTCAAGATCCGTGTTCAGGAGGGCGAGTATATCGAAAAGGGTACACGTCTTACTGAAGGAAATATCTACCCTGCCGACATTCTCAATATCCTGGGAACACAGGAAGTGCAGAACTATATTATTAACGAAGTACAGAAAGTTTACCGCTTACAGGGTGTTGATATCAATGACAAGCACATTGAAGTTATCGTTCGCCAGATGCTCAGGAAGATCAAGGTTGAGGAAACCGGAAGCAGCTATCTTCTCCCCGGAACGCTTGTTGACCGCAAGGAAATTGACATCATCAACGAAGAGCTTCAGGCAAGAATTGATGCCGGCGAATATGATGTCCAGCTCGTACAGACCAGCCCGGTGCTCCAGGGTATCACCAAGGCTTCTTCCAACTCCGACAGCTTTATGTCAGCCGCTTCATTCCAGGAAACAACAAAGGCTCTTACAGACGCAGCTATCAGAGGAAAGAGCGACAAACTGCTCGGTCTTAAAGAAAACGTTATTATCGGTAAGCTTATTCCTGCCGGTACCGGCATGGATTGCTATAACCGTGTTGAAGTCGTAAAGAACGATGGCTTCAGCGAACACGCTCCGCAGCAGATGCCTATGCCAATCACTAATCCTATAGTCTGATTTTTAAAAATTCCCCGATGCAAAAGTATCGGGGAATTTTATGGTTCTTGACAAATCACTTTTATAGTGATAAAATAATATAAGTAATACAGACCACATAAAAAGAAAGGGCAGACAAATGAAAAAACTTACAGCTATTTTTATGGTATCATCGATGATTCTTTCACTTGCCTCATGCGGCAAAAAAGAAAGCGAAAAAGAAAACAGCGGCTTATCCTCCGCAGAAAAAAGTACATCAGCAGCCGAAGAAACAACCGGCACCGAAAAAGAAACAGAAGCATCAACAGAAAAAGAAACCGATTCTCCTGATGATGAAAACGACAGCGAAACACCTGATATAAACGACTATATAACGGTAGATACACCCGCTCCTGCACTCTGGAAAGCTACAGATCCTGATTCAGGCAATGAGCTTTATCTCATGGGCACTATCCACGTTGTCAGCGAAGAGAAATTCTCACTGCCCGACTATATTACAGACGTATACGAAAACAGCAGCGGTGTTGCCGTTGAATACGATATACGTCAGTTGGAAGATATAGCAGGTGCGCAGGAACTGCTTCAATACACACTCTATACTGACGGAACAAAAATAAGCGATCATATTTCCGAAGAAGCATACGAAACCGGAAAATCATGTCTTACAGATCTGGGAATGTATGCAGGCGTACTTGATTATTATATGCCGGGACTTTGGCTGAATCAAATAGAACAATCAGCGATTATGAGCATAAAAAATCTCTCCAGCGACGGCGTTGATTCAAAATTTATTGACATGGCTGAAAAGGACGGCAAGGAAATAATCAGCATTGAAACACTTGAAATACAGGCTGATGCTCTTGTCGGATACTCCGACGAATACGCCGATTATTGTCTCAGAAAACTGCCGGAAGATCTTCAGGATTTGGAAAGTGTTGCCGAATCATTGGGAGAACTTTACGATTTGTGGGCATCAGGAAAAATAGACGAAATGGAAGACGCCGACGACGACGATGAGGATCTTCCGGAAGATCTGCTTGACGACTACGAGGAATACAACGAAAAAATAATTTACTCCAGAAACAAAGGCATGGCTGACAAAGCTGCCGAATTTCTGGAAAACGGCGATAACTATTTCTTTATGGTCGGAGCAATGCATTTTGCCGGCAGCAGGGGCGTTGACGATCTGCTTGAAGCCAAGGGATATACCGTCGAAAGACTTTATTGATAAAGGAGAAGGAATATGAAAAAAAGATTATCTCTAATTCTTTTATGCGGTGTCATGGCACTTTGCGGAACTTCATGCAGCAGCGATAAAACTACAGAATCCAGCAGCACGGTAAATTACCAAGGGGAAGCGCAAAAGGCAGATTCAGCCGAAGAAGCTCTCAAGGAATTCTTCCGTCTCAACTACACCAGAGATTCCGGAGAAGCTGCTTTTAATTATATGTATATCCAGCCTATAATTGATAATATGATCGAAAAGGATGAATACAGACAGCGAGTACTTGAATACAATAACGGAAAAAATGAATATCTTGACCTTGTAAGCACTGTTCCTTATATAAAAAGCATTAATGAAATGACGCCGTTTAACGAAGAACAGCTTGGTTGGGCAAGTCAGTATTTTATCGACTATGCAGCTTCCATGGGAGTTACCGTTGACAGCGTAAGTGTTGCCGAAGGATATAGTTTCCAGTGTACTGTCGTAGATCAGAACGGAAACGAAAAGCCAGATACGGAATGTCTTGTAAAGATAGAGGAAGAGGGCTGGAAATATATAACAAGTCTTACCGACCTTGAATCAATGTATGGCAGCGGAGAAGCAAATACGACCGCGGCAGCGACCACTGTTTCTGAATAATAATCTAAAAAAAACAGCCCATTTCGGGCTGTTTTTGTTTTTTAGATCTTACTCTATACCAGCCTGCTGTTTAGCGGCAGTAAGAGTATTTTTCATCAGCATGGCGATAGTCATAGGTCCAACTCCGCCGGGAACAGGCGTGATATATGAAGCCTTTTTCTCGGCAGATTCAAACTCAACATCGCCGCAAAGCTTTCCGTTTTCAAGGCGGTTCATTCCCACGTCTATAACTACAGCGCCCTCCTTAATCATATCTCCTGTAACGAAATTTGCCTTACCAACAGCGACAACGAGAATATCAGCACCAAGGCAGATTTCTTTAAGATTCTGCGTTTTGGAGTGACAGATAGTTACAGTACCGCTCTTGTGAAGAAGCAGCATTGCCATAGGCTTGCCAACGATATTGCTTCTGCCGATAACAACGCACTGCTTTCCTGATATTTCTGTTCCGGTACTCTCAATAAGGCGCATAACTCCGGCAGGTGTACAGGGCAGGAATGCATACTCGCCTATCATTATCTTTCCTACGTTAATAGGATGAAAAGCATCAACATCCTTGTCAGGTGAAATAGCGTCGATCACCTTCTTTTCGTCGATATGCGCAGGAAGCGGAAGCTGAACCAGAATACCGTTTACCCTGTCGTCACGATTAAGTACCGTTATAAGATCAAGAAGCTGCTCCTGAGTTGTATTTTCGTCCAGAGCATACTCAAAAGACTGGAATCCTACCGTCTCGCACGCTTTTTTCTTATTATTTACGTAAACCCTTGAAGCAGGATTATTTCCGACAATAACAACTGCAAGACCTATTTTCAGTCCTTTTTCCTCTTTAAGCCTTGCGGTTTCCTCTGCAACTTCCTGTTTTACGGCAGCCGAAACTGCCTTTCCGTCAATTATCTGTGCCATTTTATTTATCCTCCTTGTTTTTATTATCCTCTATGATCTTCGAATCAGTATCATCAACATCACTGTCTTCAGAATTCACGTCATCATCATCGTCATCATCAAAATCGTCGCCGAATTCTTCATCATCGCCGCCTTCATCGCCGGTACGTATATCTTCGGCGGGCATTCCCATGCGCTTTCTCCGTGATTCCTCAATAAGCTGCCTTGATTCTTCGGTGTTGGCATAAAGCACAAACGCTTCCGGATCTCTCATGCGCCTGAAAAATAATATTATCTGCAAAGTGACCGAAACGACAAAAAGTACGGCAGAAAGCATCTGCGATACCCTGATATTGCCAAGCATAAGACTGTCTGTTCTCAGACCCTCTACGAAAAATCTTTCTGCACCGTACCAGCCAAGATACATGAGGAAGATCTGACCGTCATACTTTCTGCGCTTTGACCACAAAGCAAGAATTACAAATCCGAGTATACACCAGAGAGATTCATACAAAAAACAGGGATGAACGGCGTAATCAGCAAAGACTTCCGTTCCTTTCTGATACATTTCACCGGACATATAGGTAGATTCCCAGTCAAGACTTGCCTGAATTCTTCCGCCGGTCATTCCGAAAATACTGTCGGTATTAGAACCAAATGCCTCCTGATTTACAAAATTTCCCCAGCGTCCGATTCCCTGACCTATGAGGAAACCAAGAACAGTTATATCAAGCATCGGAAGCATTTTTACCTTGCGTATCTTACATATAAGAAGTCCGACCAGAACCGCTCCGATAATACCTCCGTAGATAGCAAGCCCCCCTCCACGGGTATTGAATATCTCCTTGATATCGCCCTTATATTCACTCCAGTTGAATATGACATAATAAGCTCTTGCGCCGATAATTCCGCCGATAACGCCGCCGATAACCGCATCGACCGCCCTGTCGGAATCAATGCCGAAACGCTTCATTCTCGGGAAGCAGTACAGTACTGCAAGAACCAATCCGAGAGTAATGAGAATACCATACCACTGTATTTCAAGATTTCCTATTTTGAATGCCGTCGGATTGATATTGAAGCTCCATCCGAGCTTCGGGAAAGATATTTTATTAAGATCCTCTATTTTTTCAACTGCCGTCATTTTCTTCACTCTCCCTTTATCACTGACATAACAAGCTTGTCAGGTTTAAGTTCGTTGCGGATAAAGTCAAGAACATCCTGAGATGTCATTTCCGAAAGTGCTTCTATCGAATCATAAGGTCCTGCACCGTCCATGTGTGAGCTTATCATAAGATTTGCCACCACTTCAACGTTGTTAAGTTCACGGACAGCCATGCCGTATGCGGATTTCTTTATGCGCTGGAAATCCTTTTCGTTTATGCCCTCACGGAGCATCCTGCCGATTTCTTCCTTTATACTGTCACGAATGATCTCCGGTGAATCCGACTCGCCGCTGAATATTACAGAGAAGTAGCCGTCGCCTGCAAAGACTTCTCCGCCGAAACTTGAATTAATAATTCCGTCATCGAGCAGTTTTCTGTACATTTCAGTGGAAGCGTCAGAGATAAGGGAAACGGCAGCAGAAGCCGTCATATTTTTTTTCAGCCGTTCATGACCGCTGCACGGGCGGCACTTATATCCGATATGGAAAATAGAAGCTCCCACCGGCTGAATTTCGTAGATTTCCGGTTCAACCACCGACTCCGGCTCGTCCGGAAAAACTGTTTCCAGACCCTTGTCCTCACATGGTTTAAGACACTCGTCGCATATTGCAAGAACCTCGTCTGCACTGATATTTCCGGCTATTGAAAGCACCATGTTATTGAGATTGTAAAAAGTGTAGTAGCATTTGTAGAGCAGATCGGCGTCGATTTTGGCGATACTCTCCACCGTACCGGCAATGTCGATCTTTACAGGATGATTATGATACATACAGCGCAGCATATTGAAGAAAACACGCCATTCCGGATTATCGTTTGTCATCTTGATCTCCTGCCCGATAATGCCCTGTTCCTTGTCCACGGTCGCCTGAGTGAAATACGGTTTCTGGACGAAATCCAGAAGAATCCTCAAAGATTCCTGATAATTTCCGGAGCAGTTAAAGAGATAGCAGGTCTTGTCAAATGAAGTAAAGGCATTGCCGTTAGCTCCCGTCTTTGCATAAAGTTCAAAGACATCGCAGTCCTCGTTCTCAAAGAGCTTGTGCTCCAGAAAATGAGCTATTCCCTCCGGAACGACGGTATATTCCTTATCGTCCCTCATTTTGAACATGGTATTTACAGAGCCGTACTTTGTGCCGAAAAGAGCCTCAACGCTGCTGAATCCCAGCATTTCGCAGATATAGATATCAAGACCGCTGCTGTGTTTTACATGGATGCAGCTGTCCCCTGTTCTTGTGCTTGTAAGAATGTTCTTTTCCATTATTCAGCCTCCCCTTTACTGAGCATAAGGTAAACGCTGTCGGGCTTCAATGACTTTGCAGCCTCAACGATACGTTCTTTTGTCACAGCCAGATAGTTCTCAAGTTTTTCTGCCGGAGGAATAATATTTCCGGAACAAAAGCATTCAAAATAGTATCCCTCATAGGATGAAGGGGTATCTCCCACCTGAGAAAGAGAATTTCCGAATGTAAGAAAAGCGCTCTGAAGTTCGTCATCTGTTATATTTCCACGGCAGATCTCGTCAAGCTGAGCCTGTATCTCAGTTCTTGCCCTGCCGATATTGTCTTTTTCAACACCGCTGTCGATCATAACCGCACCCTTTGAGGGAATCAGACGGCAGGCGCAGTAGTAGCAAAGACTGAGTTTCTCACGTACATTAACAAAGAGCTTTGACACCGGTGTCTCGCCGAGAATGGTGCTTACAAGCCTGAGAGCGTACTTATCCTGACAATCCGACTTGAAATTCATTACCATTTTGCACTGATTCACGTCGAATTCGTCCTGAGTTTCGGCAACTTCCGCCTTTACGGGACTGAGACTTTCAAATTCCACCTTTTCAGGAACACGGTCTATGCCGGCAAAGGAACTGCGGAACATTTCAGGAATACGGTCGTTATCTGCGGAGGAAACGTAAAATATCTCTATATGCGCCGTTTCAAGAAGTTTTTTATAAGCAGCGAAAGCTTCGGAAGAAGTAACTGCCTCTGCCGATTCCTTTGAACCGCAGCAGGCATTTTCAGCCGGTTCTCCTGCAAAAGCCGTTTCGGAGGCTCTTGAAATTGCATATCCACGCTTATTGTTCAGTTCGGCGTCGATGCGGTCAAGAAGATCTTTCTTTGTAATGCGGAACATATCGGCTTCAAACTGACCGTCAGCTGCGTTCGGTTCAAACAAGCAGCCACGGATGATTTCCAGCATTTCGCCGTCAAGATCTTCCCCGTCAATGGCAAAGCGGCTGTTTATCCATGATGATGCCATTCCAAGAACCTGAACATCTCCTCTTTTTTTTGTAAAAGTGCTCAGGGAAGCACCATACAGAGCGGAAAGCTTTTCATTGAGCTTGGCGATAGTTTCATAACTTTTGCTTGAAGTTGACAGAGAACTTATGCCAAGTGCATTTGCAGATGCCGTATTCCTGTCAAGAACTGTAATAAATCTTACCGTAAGAAAGCTCGTTTTGAACTTTTCGTCAATTACAGATGAATAGCCGATATTATCGGCAATCTCTGTTCTTTTATATTTCATTGGCAGTAACAACTCCTGTTCATAAATGATATATAATTATTATAACACACTTTCCATGTAATTTCCATACTATTTTTGAATTTTTACTAATTTGTCATATTCAGCCATTATAATGAACGTCATAAACAGCAGCATAAGCGACGGCACAAAGGACGGGGCGCTATGTGCGCTGACATTTACGGAAGCGGCTGCAATTATCTCCTCGCTTATCATAAACGGCATGATAATCCGGCAAATGCAATAGCTCAGAACCGAAGCTGCAAGCCTGATAACAACAAAGGGCAGAACGGAAAAACGTCCGGAAATGATAGCCGATGCCTGAAATAGCACGCATATTCCCCCGAAAGAAACAAGAGCACAAAGCCACGGCAGCAGAGCGTAATTATTTGTCGGAAGACCACGGACAGCGGTTATATCGAGTACAGCCGGAATGAAAGCACCGGAAACTTCTTCTGAAAATCCTGTTATTCTTGAAAAAAAATCTGCCGCAGCGGAAATCACTCCGAAACTACTTAGCATTGCAGTAATAACGGAAAAAGCCGTTACCATAAAACATAACTCTCCCATTGTACGCCCTGCCGAAGCTGCCGACTCCGTCAGAAGAATGCCGTCTATGCGGACAGGTTTCCGGATATCATTACTGCCGGCATCGTATTTTCTGAGAAAGAAAGATATGACGAATGCCATGATAATATTTGCGGCAGCTGTAGAAATAATAATGATCTTTCCGGGCAGACCGGAACTGTAAAGCTCGCCGGATATGCAGCCGAATACAAAGGCTGGCCCTGCGCCAAAGCATACTCCGCACAGAAGCGGAGCACTTTTGGCTGAGACTTCACCGGAAGAGTACTGTTCGGTTATCATTCTCGTTCCTGCCGGATATCCGGCAAACATACCAAACAAAAATACAGGCAGACACTCTCCGCCCATACCGAAAAGTACTCTGCCAAGATTCTTTACAAATCCCGGCATATAGCTGAGAACGCCGCTTTTGGTTATCATGACCGCTGCGATCATCATAGCGTACAGCGACGGTATAACTATCGTCAGACAGCGTTCCACGCCGTCGGATACAGCTTTCTTTACAAGACAGGTCTCGGCGGCACAGAAATATACTGCCATTCCGAGAAGAACCAGTTTCAGGCAGAAAAAACCTTTTTCTTTTATTTTTTTCATAAAGATCACCCGATTAATCATATTATTGGAAGTAAGGAATTATGAGAGGTGATACGATTGTTCAACAGGATAAAAGAAAAAGGACTGGATGCTTTTTATCTGAATCCGCAGATATATTTTGACTGCAACCATGAACTCCTTATCGAAAACTGCAAGAGAATAGAGGAATACAATGAGATCTTCATGCGGCTGGTTTCCGGAGGACTTTATATACAGATCTGGGGAAATGATCTTCGTGCCTACGACTTCAAAGCCAAAGGACTTATTGTAAGAGGGAAAATATCTAAAGTTGAATTTATCGAAAGGGGACGTGAGAACAATGAAAAACAAAATATCGGGAAAAATAAGAATCAACGCTTTCGGGGATGATCTGTACGGTTTTATAAATGCTCTGCACGGCAGTTCTGTAAGATGCAGCGGTCAATACGTCAAAAAGGACGTACTCTATGCCGATATACGCCGATGCGACCTGAAAGAAACCGAAAGTCTTGCTGCCTTGTACGGTATCGTTCTGAACGCCGCCGAATACGAAACGCTTTCCCTGAAACTGCGGCGTTACAGAAAGCGTTTCGGCATTATTTTCGGAGTACTGCTTATCATTGCTTCTTCGCTTTATTTTTCAAATGTTGTTGTATCAATAGAGATAAACGGAAATTCAAGCGTAAGCGACAAGGCCATCCTTGCCGCACTTGAGGAACTGAACATAAAAAAAGGAACTCCCCTCAGCAGCATAGATTTTCACTACTGTGAAAACGAACTGCGTGTCATGGTACAGGGAGTATCCTGGGCAGCTATACGTCATACGGGCAATCGTGTTGTTGTTGATGTTACGGAAGTCGTGGAAAAGCCGGAAACGGAACTCAAAAGAATCCCCTGCAACATTGTGTCCTCAAAGGATGCAGAGATAACCTATACTTCGGTTTTTGACGGTATGCTCATGCACAAGGTCGGAGACTTTGTTCCTGCCGGAACTATGCTTGTAACCGGAGTGATAACTGACGATACCGGTCACAGTACGCTGCACCATGCAATGGGTGAGATACGAGGCATATACGAAGAAACGCTGACATTCAGCGGCGAATATGTCACGGAAGAGAAAGATAATACCGGAAAAACAGACACAAAGCGCCGCCTTTGTCTTTTCAGTCTTGAAATACCTATGTATCTCACAAAAAACGACTTTAAAAGTTCCGATTCAGAGACGACTGAAAGCTATCTGAAAATTTTCGGGAAGCAGCTGCCGATAGGCATCAAAAAGGAAAAACTTTCCGAAACGAAGATACATACGCAGACCCTTACCAAAGATCAGCTTTCAGAGCGGCTTATGAAAAAAATATATCTTTATGAAAAAAATTTTCTGAAAGACAAAAAAATACTTAACAGAACGATCACCGAGGAAAACACAGAAGAATCCCTTACCTATACCGTGACATATCAGCTTGAAGGCGATATAGGCGTTCAGCGTGAGATATTTGTGAAATGATTTTCACGGTATTCCAGCGGAGTACATCCCACATTGGCACGGAACTGCCGTACAAAGTAATTATAGGAAGAGTATCCGCACTTTCTGGAAATATCCGTAACGGTCATCTGAGTTTCTTCAAGAAGTTTTTTTGCCATATCCAGACGAAATCCGATCATTTCTTCAATAATGCTTTTGTTGAAGAAAGTTTTATATATCTTTTGCAGATAGCTTTTGCTCAGATACAGACTTGCGGCTATCTCACTGATCTTCCACGGAAATGCAGGATTTTTCATAATACTGCTTCTCAAGGCACAGAGCTTTTCATACTGCGGATTATCGCTGTTTTCCTCACTGTTGTAGCTGTACAGCCTGTTGACCGTTGACTGATAAACTGCAACACCGGTATTGACCTCATCAGTAAGCTTTACGCTAAATATTCCGACTGAAAAATCTATGCTGAAATTATTTTCAGAGAAAAGACTTTCGTGTACCTCACTGCGCAGGAACTCAAAGATCTCCGCCGCACGTTCTTTTTCATTGGAGATCACACAAAGTGTATTGCTGTTCCACAAGCCGCAGATCTCGCCGTCACGGATGCATCTTTTAAGCGCATCGGCGAACGAAGCGGTTATCCTGCTGCATTTTTTTTCGCCGATACTGTAGTATATCTTGTTAATACCGGTAAGTTCTACGGTAATAAACTCCGTGGACGGAGCATTGCCGAAAAGTTCCCCGTTCCGCATAAGTTCCTGTTCTACGCCGGTTCTGTTCAGGAGTCCGGTACTCTCGTCGTAGAGTATCTGGCTGCTGCAATTCATCTTTATAGCATTTGACATCATTCCCTTGATACGAACCTGTTCAAGAGCCACATTTACGTAGTTTATCCACTGGAGATACAGTTTGCTGAATGACATAGGATTTTTTCCGAACGAAACTGCGCTGTAGCCAAAGAAATTATCATTATAGTGAAGCGGCGAAATATAATAAGCTATGGGATATTTTCTGTCTTTGTCATATTCACGTATTATTTCCGCAGAACTGAAATAGTCGCCCGTATCCTCGTATTCACGGCAACGTACGCCCTTTGAAAGTATCACTCTGACCTCATCGCCGCAATGAAAGCTGAGTTCGTCATTATACGCACCCGTGATAGATTCTATGTATTTTTTTGTCAGACAGATTTTCAATCCTGACAATTTATATATAAAATAGGTATAATTATCAAGTTTATCAGCAAAAACGGACAAGCTTCCGGCATTTGTTATATCAAACAACATATCTCCGTAAAACAGATATGCCTCCAGCTTATTATTGACCTGTTCTTTTCGGATCTTACTGTGGCTGACACTGTACTGTCCTTTGCATCCACAGCTTCTTCCAAGGCAGATCCTGCCGTATTCATCAGGGAGCTTACTGCATATCTTTCCGGTAACTATTCTGTAAAGCCGACGGAAAGCCTCTGCGCCAAGCTGAAAACTCGGTCGGCTAAATGTAGTTATAGCCGGTTCGTTCTTAAATGCCTCCTCACAGGCATCATATCCCGTCACGGCGATATCTTCCGGAACACGTATTCCGCCGGATATAAGTGCATTTGTAAGTTCGGCAGCCATAATGTCGTTTCCGCATACAACAGCTTCAGGGCGGCTGATAACTCCGTTTATGATATCGGACGCAAAGCGTTTCGGAACATTTTTCCAGAAATCGCCGTAAAAGCAGAACGTCTTGCCGCAGTAAAGACCATGACGCTTCATGGAATTCTTATAGCCGTTAAGACGTTCTTCGGACACAAACATACCTTTCGGACCTGTAAGACAATATATTTTTCTGTGCCCATGAACTTCAATTAGATGATCGGTGAGCTTTTCAAATGCGGAGCAGTCGTCAATTGCAGTCGTTTCAAAACTCTTGTGCCCGTCAGAATCAAGGAGCATTACCGGTTTGCCGGACATAATGAGAAGATCGTCAATATATTTCTGTACCTTTACATCATTGAATACATTTCTTAAATAAAGGAATCCGCTGAATTTGTCGGAAAGAATAAGATCGCATATATACTTATCTGTATTATTATGAGCGGAATCATAATAAAAATTGTGCATAGTCGATATTATTGCAATATCAGTATTGCTTTTAAAGGCCTGAGAAATTATGCCCCTGAGTATTTCTTCCTGATAATCAACAAAACATTCGGTTGCTACAACACCAATAAGAAGTCTTTTTTTCATAACATCCTCCTTTCCGTTCGGTTGATATATACTATTATATCATATTAAGAATGATTTTGCAAGACTATTTTACATAATTATCCTGCTTTTTAAAAATAATCTTCTTAAAAAGATACAATAATATATTGCAAAGTTTTAAAAAAATGTGTATAATATAAAACATAGGAAATATTTGCAGAGAATTCTAAAATTTTTTTCAAAATTTCAAAGGGGAATTAATATGAACAAAAAAATAAAAAAAATAACGGCATCTGTGTCTGCTCTGCTTATCGGAGCATCTGCCATGACCGTTCCGGTTCAGAATTCCGGAAATGTCAGAACTATTGATGTTTCTGCTGCACAGACTACAAATGTTCTTGAATATCTGGACAGAGGCGTATCTGCCATAAATACAGGCTCCGGAATGCTGATAAGCTGGCGTTTCCTTGCCAACGACGACGACAACGCCGTTTTCAGACTCTATCGTGACGGCGAACTGATATATACCAGTGAAAGCGGAAAATCCACCTGCTATCTTGATAAGGACGGCAAAAGTACTTCCTCTTATCGTGTAGATACGATTGTCGGCGGAAAATCAGTTCAGTCCGATAACTGCCGCCTCATATCAAACAACAGTTACTTTGATATTCCCATGCAGCCGCCGACGGCTTCCGGCATCACTTATTCGCCTAACGATATGTCTGTAGGCGATATTGACGGAGACGGTCAGTACGAACTTTTCCTGAAATGGGATCCAAGCAACTCCCAGGACAACTCAAAGTCAGGCGTTACGGGAAATGTTTTCATTGACTGTATCAGACTTGACGGAACAAGGGTATGGCGCATCGACCTCGGAAAGAATATCCGTGCCGGCGCTCACTACACACAGTTCTACGTTGCCGACTTCGATCTCGACGGAAAAGCAGAAATGACCTGCAAGACCGCAGACGGAACTGTTGACGGCACCGGAAAAGTTATAGGCGACGCTTCCAAAGATTACCGCAATTCCGGTGGATATATACTTGACGGTCCAGAATACTACACCCTCTTCGACGGTGCAACAGGCGCAGCTCTCGACACCGTAAACTACGAACCTGCCCGTGGCGACGTAAGCAAATGGGGCGATAAATACGGCAACCGTGTAGACCGTTTCTGGGGTTCTGTAATGTACGCTGACGGCGTTCATCCCTGCGTTGTTACCGGACGAGGCTACTATACCAGACTGACCGCTACCTGCTACGGCGTTGAAAACAAAAAACTCGTTAAAAAATGGACTTACGATACAGGCAATAACTCCTCCGCAGCCGGCTACGGTGACGGCAATCACAACAGTATGCCTGCCGATGTTGACGGTGACGGACGTCAGGAAATAGTAAACGGTCCTACCTGCATCGACGACAACGGAAAGATTCTCTGGAATACCGATCAGGGACACGGCGATGCCATGCATCTCGGAGATCTCGAACCTGACAGAGACGGTCTGGAACTGTGGGTATGCCATGAAGATGAAAAATCCGGCTGGGGATGTACCCTTATAGAGGCAAAAACAGGCAAGACTATTTTCCACCAGAACGGTACAAAGGATACGGGACGCTGCGCCGCAGACAACATACTTGCTTCAAACCCCGGCTCTGAATACTGGGGACCCTATACCGGCGGCACTCTCAACGCCAGCGGTCAGGTCATCACAACCGCCAAAGGAGCACAGAACTTCTTCTCCTACTGGGACGGCGACCTCGAAAGAGAATTTCTTGACGGCAGCAACAACGGCCCTGCAACTATCTCAAAAATGAACAGCGACTACAAAATATCCACACTTCTCACAACGGACGGATGTCTTGTAAACAATTCAACAAAAGCCAATCCCTGCCTTTCTGCCGATATCTTCGGCGACTGGCGTGAAGAACTTATAGTAAGAAAATCTACAAACGACGGTGTAAGAATTTACTGTACACCCTACACTACAGATTACCGCATCACTACCCTCATGCACGATGCGCAATACCGTATGCAGGTTTCCTCGCAGAATACCGCTTACAACCAGCCTCCGCACACCAGTTTCTTCATGGGCACGGGATATGATCTTCCTGCAAGACCCGAAGGCGTAGTAAATACCAACGGCATTGTTTCCCCTCTCAAAGAAGGAACAGCCTTTAATACTGCTGAAAAATATCGTTTCAAGAACGTCAACAGCGGTCTTTACCTTGAAGTTTCAGGCGGAACGGCAGCAGCCGGTACAGACGTTATCCAGTCGGATCTCGGACAAAGTTGGTCTCTCGTTGATGCAGGCGGCGGATACTATAAGATTTACTCAGAAGTCGGCGACGGAAAGACATATATGCTTGATCTGGACTACGGCAAAACCGATAACGGAGCAAATATCGGAATCTACACCGACACAAACAGCGATGCTCAGTCATTTAAGTTTGTTAAAAATGACGACGGAACATATACTATCTGCACAAAAGCAACAAGAGACGCAAGCTGCGTCGGCATTACTTCCGCTTCCAAGGAAAACGGCACAAGCGCAATTCAGTGGGAATGCAATGACAGCGCCGATCAGAAGTGGATAGTTGAAATCAAAGTTGATCCCATAAACGGCGATCTTTTCAAGGAGCTTATCGTTCAGGACACCGATAACCGCTCCGACTGGAAAATCGCACCTGATGTGAACATAGGCAGTTCCATCTACGGCGACCGTGATTTCACCTATACTGCTCTTCCCGATGAGCTTATCGGTTCGGAGGCTATCCTCACAGCCTGCGATTCCAAAAATGCTTCCGGTGATCTGGGTCACTTCTCCGCAGCAAAGGATATGACTGTATATATTCTCCTCGACACACGAGTTGAAGCAAATAATTCTGTACCCTCATGGCTCGGCAGCTGGACAAAAACAGATATGACCGCCAACAGCAGCAACGACGTTATCTTCAACGTATATAAAAAAGATGTAAAGAAAGGTGATTCCGTTAATTTAGGCACTAACGGCATGACCGGATCTGTTATCAACTATACAGTAATGGCAAAAGAAAATCAGCCGCCCGTTGTAACAACTACCTCAACAACAACTACTACTACTACTACCACCACCACGACTACAGCTCCTATCGAATCAACTGTCTGGGGAGATGCAGATTGCGACGGCACAGTTTATATCAACGATGCTGTACTCGTAATGCAGAGTATCGGAAATCCGGACGTGTACGGCATTAACGGAACTGACCCATCACACATTACAAAACAGGGCAAAATCAATGCTGACGTTTATGACAATGGTTCAGGTCTTACAAATAATGACGCTCTTTCTATCCAGAAGTTCCTTATTGGTATTATACCGGAACTTCCAGAAAAATTAGATTGATATCCCCTCTCTAAAAGCGGACTCTTCGGAGTCCGTTTTTATTTAATTTGGATTTTTCTATTG
>UQXS01000025.1 GCA_900545125.1 uncultured Ruminococcus sp. | reverse complement strand
AGTCGAACCTCCGGCCTGCTGCTTAGGAGGCAGCCGCTCTATCCTACTGAGCTATTGGGACAACATTAATATTATATCACATTTCCATACAAAATGCAATATCCTGAAAATATTTTATTCTTTTATCTAAATGAAAGAAATAAGCAAAAATAAATTCTGTTTTTTTTTAAAACCCCCTTTTATTTTCTGAAAAAATGTGTTATAATAGATAAGTAAATATATACATATTATGCGGAGGCTGAAATGTCAAAAAAAACGTGTGCATTTTCACGCTGTACAAAAGAAAAATATCTGGCAGCATTTCTTTTGGGTACACTGTGCCTGCTGCTGCCATTATTACCGATAATGATTTCCAATCACGGATATTTCGTTTACTGCGGAGATTACAATGCCCAGCAGATACCGTTCTACAATATGGCAAACGATACCGTCCGCAGCGGCGGAGCTTTCGGCTGGAACTGGCTTACCGATCTCGGATCGGATTTCATGACCTCATACTCTTTCTATCTCTGGGGAAGTCCTTTTTTCTGGCTGTCTGCGGCTCTTCCGAGAGGACTTGTAACCTTTGCAATGCCGGTTCTTCTGTCAATAAAACACGGTCTGGCATCCCTGACGGCTTATGCCTATATCAGGCGTTTTGTCCGCAGCAAGAACGGAGCTCTTATAGGCGGACTTCTCTACGCCTGCTCCGGATTTCAGTGCTTTAATATTTTCTTCAATCATTTTCAGGACGTTACAGCTTTCTTTCCCCTCATGCTCATCGCAATGGAGGAGAATATAAACAACCGCAGAAAAGGCGTTTTTGCAGCTGCCGTTGCTTTCATGGCTATCCTGAACTACTACTTTTTCGCAGGTCAGGCAGTATTTCTTATACTGTACTACCTTATCCGCATGGGAGCTCCTGACTTTGAAACTTCATGGAAAAAATTCTTTGGTCTGCTCTTTGAAGCTGTCATCGGAGTTATGATCGCAGGATTTATCCTGCTGCCGTCTGCTCTGGCTGTTGTTACAAATCATCGTGTCAACAATTTTGCCTACGGGACAGATATGGTTCTTTACCATGATAAAACGCTTATCCCGAGAATTATCCAGTCGTTCTTCATGCCTCCGGATACGCCGGCAAGTCCTAATCTCTTCTCTTCGGACTACGAGAAATGGGCTTCTATCGGCGGATATCTTCCGCTGTTCTCAATGGCAGGCGTTGCCGCTTTCATGCGTGGACGCAGAAAGCACTGGGCTTCAAAACTCTCTGTGTGCTGCATTATCTGCGCATTCGTTCCATTTCTGAACAGCCTTTTTCAGGCTGTGAACTCCTACTACTACGCACGCTGGTTTTATATGCCCGTGCTGATATTCGCAATGATGACTGCCGTATCTCTGGACGATGCAGAGTCCGATCTCCGCTTCGGCTGGAAATTATGTGCAGCCGTCCTGACAGCCTTTGCCGTTATCGGATGTCTGCCGACTATCGACGAAAACGAAAATCGGCATTTCTTCCGGCTTCCCTCTGATCCGCTGTATTTCTGGATAGTAATAGCTGTTGCTGCCGTTTGTCTTACCGGATCTGCAATAATCTTCATACTCAGGAAAAAAGGACGTCCGTTCATGAAACTTGGTATCTGGATGACTGCCGCTGCTTCCGTTTTATGTATAAGCACTTCTGTGTACTACTGCGCTTCTACGGTAAAATATGCACGGCTTTACGTGGATTCCGCCGTGAAAGGCAAGGACACTGTCTGTGAAAAGGTCAGCGAAGACAATTTCTTCCGCATTGACATTTCAGAAAACTGCGATAACTATTCCATGCTCTGGGGACTTCCGAATATGAGAGCATTCCAGAGCGTTGTAAATACATCCATTATGGATTTTTACCAGGATATCGGTCTTAACCGTGATGTTGCATCCCGTGCCGATCCGGATCACTATACACTGCGTGGACTCTTTTCCGTAAAATACTATTACCGGGATATCCGTTATGCAGAGCCGTATGAAAAACTTGACGAACTGTCATCGGAAATCTCTTCAAAGCAGAATTCCAACGAAAAAGATTTCAGCAACGCCGATATCACACAGCTTCTCCCCGGCTTTGAGTACAAGGAATCAAACGATTATTTCGAGATATACGAAAACACGCTGTATATCCCAATGGGATCTGGCTACGACACTTACATTTCTGCCAGGGATGCCGAAAAGCAAAAGAATATCTGCCGTGAAAAACTTCTAATAGATGCTCTTGTGCTCAGCGATAAGCAAATTGAAAAATACTCCGATATCCTTGAAAAATATGAACCGGAACACGAGCTTACAAAAGATGACTATATCCGCATCTGCAAGGAAAAACAGGCGATTTCTTCTTCCGCATTCAGTTACGATCATCACGGATTCAGTTCAGAGATCACTCTTGATAAACCGCAGCTTGTATTTTTCAGTGTTCCCTACAGCGACGGATGGACAGCAGAAGTCAACGGAAAAAAAACCGACGTTGAAAAAGTATCATACGGTTTTATGGCTGTCAGGGCAGATGAGGGAACAAACGAGATCGTGTTCAGATACAGGACTCCCGGTCTTACCGCCGGCATAATCGTAACTATCGCCGGAATTCTGCTCCTTGCCGGATATCTGATAATCAGCCGGATATTCTTTAAAAACAGCGGCGAGAAAAAACACACTCACTTCTACTGCTATGATTCATGTAGCGGAACTTCAGCTTCACGCAGATACTGCGAAAATCTTATTGGAAAGGATTGATATTATGGACAGCAATATGCATCTTGAAGAAAAGACTGTTGAAAGTCAGACCATATACAAAGGGCCTATATTTACCATAAACCACGACACAGTGGAACTTGAGAACGGCGGACGTGCGATCCGTGACGTACTGCTTCACAACGGCGGTGTCTGTGTTGTTCCGGTCACGGACGACAACGAAATATATATGGTTCGGCAGTTCCGCTATCCTTTCCGCAAAGTTACCCTTGAAGTTCCTGCCGGAAAACTTGAAGCCGGTGAAGATCATGCCCTCTGCGGACGGAGGGAACTCCTTGAAGAAACAGGCTGCGTGTGCAGCGAATATATCTATCTCGGAGAAATGTATCCGACTCCTGCATACAATAGTGAGATAACTCATATGTATCTTGCACGTGGCCTGAAATACAAGGAGCAGCATCTCGATGACGGAGAATTTCTTGATGTTGTGACTGTTCCTTTCGCCGAGGCAGTAAGAATGATAATGGACGGAGAGATAAAAGACGGAAAAACTCAGGCGGCTATCCTGAAAGCAGCCCGGCTTCTCGGAATCTGACGGCAAAAAAAGTGACCCGCTCCGGAAATACATCCGGAACGAGCCGCCTTTTGCTCTTATTTGCATTTTCTTCGTCAGATTTCCGTATCTTCGCCGGAAATGCTCTCGGCTTCTTCTGCTTTCATTTCAGCAAGATGCTTCTCGTAGGATTCAAGAATACATTCCTCAAGAATCTTTCGTGCAGAAGATGAGATCGGATGAACAATGTCTCTGAAAATGCCGTTTTCTTCCTTTCTGCTGGGCATAGCAACGAAGAGTCTTTCGTCTCCCTGAACGACTTTGATGTCATGAACGGCGATCATGTCATCCAGAGTAATCGAAACAACTGCTCTGAGACGTCCGTCCGGCATGATCTTTCTGATTTTTACGTCAGTGATCTCCATGCTCTTTAACCTCCTTGTTTTATAAATATTCTGTCCGCCTAACAAGACAGAATTTCAGCAAAAAGTGAGGGATAATAATATCCGTTATCACTTACTAATAATATATCACATTATTCTGCAAAATGCAAGAATTAATCCAAAAAAATAAAAATTTGATCCGGAACATATCTCCGGGATAAAGAAAGGTTGCGATAATTTGGACAAAAACATATTAAACGGGAAAAAACATATTCACTTCATCGGTATCGGAGGATCGGGAATGTACCCTCTCGCTCAGATACTTCACTCTCAGGGATTTTTCCTTACGGGTTCTGACAACAATGAAACCGAAACTCTCGATGCAGTGCGTAAAATGGGAATTCCCGTTTTCATTGGTCAGAGAGCCGAAAATATCGAGGGAGCTGACCTTATAGTTCACACCGCAGCTATCATGGAAGATAATCCGGAGCTTATGGCTGCACGTCAGAGCGGAATACCCGTCCTTGAAAGAGCCGATCTCCTCGGCATTGTAACATCATGGTACGATAACGCCGTATGCGTTACGGGAACTCACGGCAAAACCACTGTTACATCCATGATAACTCAGATACTTTTCACTGCCGGTGTCGATCTTTCCGCATATATCGGCGGAAAACTGCCGTGTATCGGCGGCAGCGGTCTTGCAGGAAAAAGCGATGTTCTGGTATGTGAATCCTGCGAATTTGAAGATCATTTTCTTAAACTTTCGCCCGATATCTCTGTAATCCTTAATATTGACGCCGATCATCTTGACTACTTCGGAACACTGGAAAACATCAAACAGTCATTCAGGAAATTTGCCGGAATGACTTCAAAGATACTGATAGTTAACGGTTCAGACCCCAATACCGCCGATGCTCTGGAGGGAATAGACAGGAATATCATAACTTTCGGAAAAGACAGTTCCTGCAATTTCTACCCTGAAAATATAAAGCACGAAAACGGTCTGCTCACTACGTTCGATCTGATGAAAAACGGTACAAAACTTGGTGAGATAACACTTCATATAGCCGGAATCCATAACGTTCTCAATGCTGTTGCCGCCGCCGCTGCCGCAGATTTCCTCGGTATCGGCTTCGATGCTGTTCAGAAAGGACTTGCAGACTTCCGTGGCGCAAAACGCAGATTTGAGAAGCTCGGTTATGAACAGGGAATAACTTTTGTGGACGATTACGCTCATCATCCCACTGAACTTGAAGCTGCTCTCAATGCCGCTATGGAAATGAATTTCAGCCATGTATGGGCTGTTTTCCAGCCGTTTACGTTTTCGAGAACTAAACTTCTGCTTGATGATTTCGCCCGGGTCCTTCAGATTCCGGATCACGTGATCCTTACCGATATTATGGGAAGCCGTGAGAAAAACACATATGGTATATTCACAAGACATCTGGCAGAAAAAATTCCCGGATGCATATGGTTTCCCCAGGACGAATCAGAAGAATGGACGGATGAGCGGAAATATTTTAACTTTCAGCAAGTGTGCGATTATGTATGCAGTCATGCGAAAAGCGGTGATCTTGTTATCACTCTTGGATGCGGAGATGCTTACAAAATTGCAGGAATGATAATTAACCAATTAAAAAAATAATAAAGGAGGAGCATTATGCTTACAGATAAGGAAATCGAAGTTTTCAACTTTATAAAAAAATGTCTCGGTGAGGGTTATTCACCCTCGGTAAGAGAAATTATGGACTACATGGGATTCAAATCCACCTCAACGGCTCACAGATATATCGAAGTTCTCTGTAACGAAGGACTTATTGAGAAGAAGAACAATCTCAACCGTACTCTGCGCCTGCCTAACAGCGGCAGTGCCTCTGTTCCGATCATAGGAACAGTTACGGCAGGACAGCCTATTACAGCTATTGAAGATATCACAGGGTATGTCGGATTTGAAACGACACGGTGTGATCCAAGCGAACTTTTCGCCCTGACGATCAGGGGGGAAAGTATGATAAATGCCGGTATTCTGGACGGCGATATAGTTATCGTACAGCGCTGTTCCTACGCCGAAAACGGTGATATCGTTGTTGCCTTTATCGACAGAAGCGACGCCACAGTCAAGCGTTTCTATAAGGAGAACGGACACTTCCGACTCCAGCCTGAAAACGATACCATGGAACCTATCATCGTTGACGAAGTGGAGATCCTTGGAAAAGTTATCGGACTTAAAAGATATTACTAAATTCTTCCGCTTTCGGGTGAAAAATATATCTATCGGAGAATTAAAAAATATCTGAAAAACTATTTCAAAATAAAAGAAAATGTTGTATAATATAGAACGGAGCAATTATGCCCGGAAAGGAAAAGACAAAAATGCTTAATGATGTGAAAGTTATTATATGCGGCAAGGAGTACAAACTCAAAACATCCGAGTCGCCCAACTATGTATTCTCCCTCGGAAGAGTACTTGAAGCAAAGATAAATGAAATAATCAACTCCGGCAGCGGATCTTCTCCCTACGGAGCCTCCATAATGGTAGCTCTCAGCCTTCTTGACGATCTCAACAAAGCCAATCAGAAGCTTGACAGCGTCAGAAATCAGACAAAGGAATATGTCGACGAAGCCGGAAAATCAAGAATAGAACGTGATTCCGCACAGAAAGAAATAGAAGTGCTCAGATCAAAGATCACGCAGCTTGAAAATATGGTCAAACTCAGACAGCTCAAGGACAGCATCTGATGACATCACCGGAGATCCTCGCACCTGCCGGAAGTCCGGAAGCTCTCAAAGCTGCCCTGCGCTCCGGAACAAATGCAGTATATGTCGGCGGAAAACGCTTCTCCGCCCGGAACAGTCAGGCTGCCGGTCTGGACAATGAAGAACTGAAAGAAGCATCACGCCTTTGCCATCTTTACGGAGCAAAGCTCAACATAGCGGTAAATACGGTCATTACCGACGACGAAGCTGAAGATTTCTGCGATTTTATAAAATTTGCAGCTTCCATCGGTGCGGATGCCTTTATCGTTCAGGACTGGGGCTGTCTTGAACTCATAAAAACCGCTGTCCCCGATGCCGTTGTCCACGGCTCGACGCAGATGTCCGTTCATACTGCTGCCGGTGCTGAATTACTCGGAAAACTGGGCTTTTCACGTGTCGTTCCAGCCAGAGAACTGAACAGAAATACTATTAAAAAAATCTGTTCCCAAAACATTGAAACGGAAATTTTTGTCCACGGTGCGCTTTGTATGTCCGTATCCGGTCAGTGCTATATGTCGGCAATGATGGGCGGACGTTCTGCCAATCGTGGATGCTGCGGTCAAGCGTGCCGGCTGCCGTTTTCTGCGGTTGGAAATAAAAATGTCTGCGCTCTGTCACTGAAAGATCTTTCCCTGCTGCGTAATGCACGGGAACTTGAATCTATAGGTGTGGATTCATTCAAGATAGAGGGCAGGATGAAGCGTCCGGAATATGTTGCGGCTGCCGTATCGGAACTGAAAAAGTCGCTTGGCGGTCAGAATCCCGATATGCAGCTATTGAAGGATATCTTCTCCCGCAGCGGATTTACAGACGGCTATTTTTCCGGAAACAGAACCGATATGTTCGGCAGGCGTGAAAAAGACGACGTTATCTCTGCACGTACTGTTATCCCGAAACTTCATGAACTTTACCGCTCTGAACGACAGATACACGGGGTAAGATTCCATGCGGAGATACACAAGGATTCGCCTGTTACCGTAACCGCAGACTGCTCCGGAATCGTAGTACAGGTACAGGGGGATATTCCGGAAATTGCACAAAACCGTCCGACTGATAATGAAACAGTCAGAAAACAGCTTTCAAGGCTTGGAGATACGGTTTTCTTTGCGGAGGATGTGACTTCCGATATAGACAGCGGTCTTATCGTCACTGCCGGAAAGCTCAATGAAATACGTCGGAAGCTTACAGAAAAGCTCACCGAACTTGTAATAAGGAAAAATACGCCTGTTTTCAGCATAACAGACAATATGCCTGTTCTGCCGGAGAAAAGAACATATACCGCTGAAAATCCCATGCCTTTACGGACATTCTGCCGCAGTGCGGAACAGATTGAAGCAGCAGCGGAACTGTCGGAATATGTCATTGTTCCGATCGAACTGATAAACAAAAATATTATCTCTGCGGTCGGAACTGACAAGCTTATCATTTCACCGCCGAGATTTATTTCCAGTGAAGAAAGCCTAATTTCCCGGCTTGTCGGGCTCAGGGAAGCCGGACTTTTCCGGCTGTTCTGTCATACTCCCGATTCAATAGCCATAGGCAGAAAACTCGGCTTTAAACTTCACGGAAGCAGCACTCTTAATATCTGCAATTCGTATGCTGCAGAAAAAATGAGGGAACTTGGTCTGGAGGACATTGTTTTCTCTGTTGAGACAAAAATCTCACGGCTCGAAAACATGAAGACGGATCTTCCGCTGGGAATTGCTGTATACGGTCATCTGCCGCTTATGCTTACAAGGAATTGTCCCATAAAAAACGAAGTGGGATGTTCCGGATGCACAGGCAGTCTCACCGACCGCATGGGAAAACAGTTTCCGGTGATATGCTCAAAGGATTATTCGGAGATCCTTAACCCGGATGTCCTGTTTATGGCTGACAAAAAACTTCCGGATATGATCCGCTTCGGAATTATAATGCTCACTCACGAAAACAAGGAACAGACACGTCTTGCGATATCAGGCAGAATTCCGGACGAAAAACTTACACACGGTCTGTATTACAGGGGGATATGATATGAAGCTGACGTTTAAGAAACTAAAAGAAAAAGCTATTATACCATGCCGGGCTACCTCCGGCAGCGCAGGTATGGATATATTCGCCTGCATTGACGAACCTGTAACGCTTGCTCCGGGAGAAATAAAATCAATTCCTGCCGGAATAACTGCCGAACCTGACGAAAACGACGTGGCTCTGCTGATTTATCCACGCTCCGGACTTTCGTCCAGATTCGGTATCTCTCTTGTCAACTGTGTCGGCGTGGTTGACAGCGACTACCGTGGAGAATGGCAGATACCGCTTATAAACCACGGCAGTTCACCCTTTACCGTAGAACACGGAATGAGGATAGCACAGCTTATTCCTACACGAATACTCATCCCGGAAATTCAGGTCAGCGAATCACTCTCAGATACAGAACGAGGAGAAAGCGGCTTCGGATCAACGGGAATCAAATAAAAAGAACGGAGACTGAAAATGAAAAAAACACTTTATATGCTGCTGCTTATCGTCACGGCGATTGTCGGCGGCAGTCTTATCGGCAAAGCTGCCAAAGGCTCAATAAAATGGCTTGGCTACTCAAAGACTTTCTCATTCCTGCGTGACGGAAACATCATTGATACCGAAGTATTCAAACTGAATTTCGGATTTTACATAAGCATAAATATTGCGCAGATACTCTGCATACTTGTGGCAATTTTCGTTTACTACAAATCAGCATCAAAGCTTTTCACAAAGTAACAATTTTTTGCGTGCAGGACATTACAGATACTATAGCGATCTCCCAAAATCGCTATAAAAGACAAAAACCGCAGCTTAGAGCCTGCTCAGTATCTTATGCAGATATCCGCTGCGGTCATATATATTTTAAGGAGCATAAAAATGTTTACAAAAGATATTGGTATTGATCTGGGTACGGCAAATACCCTCGTTTACGTCCGCGGCAAGGGAATCATA
Organism: uncultured Ruminococcus sp.; assembly: GCA_900545125.1. GTDB lineage: Bacteria > Bacillota > Clostridia > Oscillospirales > Ruminococcaceae > Ruminococcus. Next base: position 8,038 of record UQXS01000025.1, on the reverse strand, counting down.
ATCAGAGAACCGTCTGTCGTGGCAGTAAACACAAGAACAGACAAATGCCGCTACGTAGGCAAGGAAGCAAAGGACGTCATCGGCAGATCTCCTGGTTCTATTGTTGCCGTAAGACCTCTTAAAGACGGCGTTATAGCAGATTTTGACATTGCTACTACAATGCTTCAGGAATTCATAAAAAAGGCTCTCCGGGGAACACTTTTTACAAAGGCAAATGTAATCATCTGCATCCCCTCGGGCGTTACCGCAGTTGAAAGACGTGCCGTACGGGAATCCTGCAAAAAGGCGGGAGCAAACAATGTTCTCATTATCGAAGAACCTATGGCTGCGGCTATCGGCGCAGGACTTCCGACCAACGAACCTGCCGGCAGTATGATCGTCGATATCGGCGGCGGTACGAGCGAAGTGGCTGTTATTTCTCTTGGAGGAATCGTTGCGGCACGCTCTGTCAGATGCGCCGGAGATGAATTCGACAACGCCATAATCAACTATATCAAAAAGAAATATAATCTCCTTATCGGCGAAAGATCGGCAGAAAACGTCAAACTTGAAATAGGTTCTGCTTTTCCCAGCGAAAAGGAAGAGACAATGGAAATAAAGGGAAGAAATCTGCTTAACGGACTTCCGGAAAATATCACCGTAAATTCTGCTGAAATACGTGACGCTCTTGTAGAACCGCTTTATCGTGTCATCGACGCTATAAAATCCACGCTGGAGGAAACTCCTCCGGAACTTTCTGCGGATATAATCGACCACGGCATCACTCTTGCCGGAGGCGGTGCTCTTCTCCGTGGACTTGACAAGCTCATCAACAGAGAAACGGGTATGCCGGTATATATCGCCGAATATCCCCTTGACTGCGTTGCGGAAGGCACTGGCAGAATTCTTGAAAACATAAACGATTATCAGGACGCTCTCACTGAAAACGTCAAATATTATTAAGGAGGAAGCTCCATGCGTGACTTTTTAAAAAGCACCAGATTCAAGATCCTCCTTGCTTTTCTTGCTTTTCTGATAGGCATTATGATATATTCCGTAACAAAAGGCGGATATTCTGTCTCAGGATCTTCCTTTATCCAGACTCTCACCAAGCCTTTCCGTTCATTTTCCAACGGCATCGGAATGAAAATAGAGGGAAATCTCGATAAAATTACCAAGGCTGATGAGTATTATGAAGAAAATAAACGGCTGAAAGCTCAGATAGGCGAACTTAACAAACAGCTCACCGAATACGACTCCCTCAAAGCGGAAGTGGAGGAACTGCGCAAGTTTGTGAGCATTAAAGAAGAACATGAGGACTATGTTCTCAGCGTTCCATGCGATGTTATAGGTTATACTGCCAACGATCCGTTCAAGTCGTTTTCAATAAACAAGGGCAAGGCTGACGGCATCAAGCCGAACTGCCCCGTTGCTACGGCAGAGGGAATCGTAGGTATTACCATAGAAGTATCTGAACACGTTTCCACCGTCAGAACGATACTTTCTCCCGATCTTTCAATAGCTGCCGTCTGCTCCGCTTCTCCTGCGGATTCAGGTATCATCGAGGGAGATATTCTTGCGGCAGAAGAGGGCTGCACCAAGCTTTCGCACGTCAGCACGGAAAACAAGATCAAGTCCGGCTCGATGATGATTACATCCGGCAGAAGCGGACTTTTCCCCAAGGACTACAATATAGGCATCGTCCGTGAAATGAAGTACGATGTCAGCGGACTTTCAATGTGCTCGGTAATCGAACCGTGTACGGATATTACCAGACTTACTTCCGTTATCGTTATCACCGATTTCGACGGCAAGAAGGAGGATACGGAATGAGGCTGCGGACTACACGTGAAAAGCGTATTTTTTACGTCAAGGTGACTCTGCGATGGATAGTCTACTATCTTCTGATCTTCATGGGATATATCTATATGACGACGGGAACATGGCGCAAACCTGTTATTCTCCTGCCGCTTGCACTTGCAATAGCCGTTAATAACAATCAATACGGTTCGGTAGTAACCGGAGCTGTCTGCGGATTCCTAATTGACATTGCCTGCGGAAAACTTTTCGGCTATAATGCTGTGATTCTTGCTTTCTTCTGTATTGTTATCTCGCTTCTCTTCGAGTTCTATCTCAAAAATAAATTCGTCAATTATATGATACTTACAGCAGCAGCTTCATTTATACAATGCTGGCTGGATTATAAGTTCTATTATCAGATGTGGAAATATGAAAACGTTCACAGGATATTTACAGGATATACGCTCAGAATATGGATATATACAATGATTTCCGCCGTTATAGCATATCTGCTGATAAAACTTGCAAACCATTTTCTGATGCCAAGGGAACATCTCAGTTTCAACGAGGTTATTACTGAAAAATCACAGCAGAAACCTTAAAAGGAGAGTATATGAAAGGAATAACAGAAAATCTGAAATCCGGACTGATCGTCCTGCTGGTCATCTCCCTGACCCTTTTCAGCGGTCTGAGATTAATGGAGATACAGGTGGTCGGCGACAAAAATATAAAAACTCCGGAAACTCAGTCCGGCGATACACGCTATTATATACGCAATGTCAAGGCGACCCGTGGCGAGATCATGGACTACAGCGGCAACGTCCTTGTTACAAACGATTCACGTGTTGATCTTGTGCTGAAAAAAGCGTTCTTTCCCGAAGATATACAGACAGGAAACAAAGCTCTTCTCGGCATTTACAACGGTCTTAAAGAACACGGCTATGAATTTGAAGAAAGTCTCCCCATTACCAGAACTTCCCCCTATGTGTTCACCTCTGATGATACAGGAGAACTGATATCCGAACTTAATCTCAATGTCTACGCTACTGCCGAAAACTGCATAGATAAACTTATCTCCGACTATCAGATAAGCGAAGATTATACTGAAGAAGAAAAACGTATCATTGCCGGAATGCGGTATGAAATGATAGTCAAAGACTTTTCCTATGAATTTGACCTTACTCTGGCAGAAGATGTTGACCCGGATACCGTGATAGATATGAAGGAACTCAGCAACTTCTACAAGGGGGTAGAAGCAGTTGAGGTTTCCGAACGCCGGATAGAACGAGGAGATATACTTCCTCACGAGATCGGCACAGTAGGCCCTATCTACGCCGACGAATACGAGGAGCTCCAGTCGCAGGGATATTCACTCAACGATATACTGGGCAAAAGCGGTATCGAGAAGGTCATGGAGAAGGAACTGCGTGGTGTCAACGGCGAAGAAAAGGTCGTTTTTCGTGACGATTCGGTTGTTGATGTCCAGACCATAACCCACACTGAAACGGGTGCTTCCGTAAAACTTACAGTTGACGGAAATTTCCAGCTTAAACTACAGGGAATACTTGACAAATTCATTGAAAATTTCCCTTCGATCAATCCGAAACCCAATATCCTCAGCGGAGAATGCGGCGCAATAGCGGTTATCGACGTAAAAACCGGAGCCGTGCGTGGTGAAGTCACTGCGCCGACATACAATCTCAAAGACTACCTTGAAAATTACGACTACTTCCTCAATACGGAAAATTCCCCGCTGGTAAACCGCTGTACCTACGGTCTTTACCGTCCGGGATCTACCTTTAAAACGATCACCGCAACAGCCGGTCTTAACGAAGGCATAATAAACGGCGAGACAACATTCAACTGCCATCAGGGTTATACGTTCTTCGGCAGCCCGTACCAATGTACCGGAACACACGGCGATATATCAGTGAGACACGCTATTGAGGTTTCGTGTAATATCTTTTTCTACGAGCTTTCACGTCAGCTCGGCATAGACAAAATCACTGAATATTCCGAGCTTTACGGTCTTGGCTCTTCAACCGGCATAGAAACCGGCGATGCTCCCGGATATCTCTGCAACCCGGAAACTTTTGCCGAAAACGGTATCCCGTGGTATATCGGCTACGTTATACAGGCAGGCATCGGCAACCAGGACTGCGGTATGACTCCGCTGCAAATGGCAGTTGTAGCCGCAACTATCGCAAACCGTGGGGTAAGATACAAACCGTATCTTGTGGACAGTCTCTACGAATACGGCACCGGTGATCTTATCTCCAAAACACAGCCGACTATCGCCGAAAAAATAAATCTCAACTATGACTATGTATATGATTATATCATCGGCGGAATGGTGGATGCATCAAAGAATATGCCTGCAAAGTATTCCATCAGCGATCTTGGATTTGACGTTGCTATCAAAACCGGTACTCCCCAGGTCGGAGCAGATACAAACGACCAGAATTCTTTCTTTATCGGTTTTGCTCCGGCAGACGATCCGGAAGTTGCCTTTGCCGGAGTCATCGAACACGGCGAATATTCCAAGTATATGATACGTGATATTCTGCTTGCATATCAGGAATGCTACGGTCTTAACGGCGTACCGCCAAAGAGTCAGAAGCTTCCGGAAGAAGTCCGTCCGGTGCTTACAACTACCACAGCATCCGGTACAAGCACAACGGCATCCGGAAGTACGACAACAACTACTGCTTCCGCTTCGTCAACATCGGCAGAAACATCCACAGCACCGCAGACGGAGCCTGTCTGGACAGCTCCACAGTCAGTTACCACTGCTGCTGCAACTACACCGATTGTTCCTCCCCCGGCAGCAACTACGATACCTGAACCGACAATTCCTCCTGTAACAACCGCAGCTCCTCCGGATACACCTGATGCTCCGGATGTTCCGCCGGATAATCAGACAGAATGAAATAAACCTGTTCAATACTCGGATGTTGAACAGGTTTTTCGTATAATTTTACCTCTGCTGTCAATAATAAGCTTGGAGGTGTTATATGTGAAAGACAATAACATGAAAAAAGGCTCAAAGGGCTTTTATGCAGCTCTGGGAATAAGTGCAGTAATGATCGGTTCAGCCTGCTTTTTTGCCTACGATCAAGGTGAAAAGCTTAAAGAGAAACCGGCAGACGAAATAATATCTGTTCCCGAAGCTGCCGTTGACCGCAAATCCACAGGAATACCAAAGACCACAACGACAGCAGTGACTACAGCACCGCAGGTTTATACTACTGCTCAGCCTATCGTTACAACTATTATCGTTACACAGCCTGTTCAGAGGGAAACACTGCCGGCAGCAGAGATCATCATTTCTGATCCGCCCGAACCTGTACAGGAAGCCGGAGCAGATACTCCCGAATCGCCAGAAGCAGAGCCGGTCGGAACTGTAAAACTTGAAAATGTAAAACCGCCTCTTGCCGATACCGGAAATATACTCAATCCATTCAGCGGAAGCGAACTTGTCAAAAACGAGACTACAGGTTCATGGCAGACCCACAACGGCGTTGATTATGCCGCCGAAGTAGGAGCAGAAGTCTGCGCTATTTCTTCCGGTGAGATCACTGAAATCAAAACCGATCCTCTCTGGGGAGTGACCGTCACCGTAAATCATCATAACGGCTATATTTCAAAGTACTGCGGTATGGGAACTGAACTTTCCGTTCAGCAGGGAGATACCGTTGCAAGCGGATCTGTTCTGGGTGTTGTAGGGCAGACAGCCGATATAGAAAGCGCTGTTCCCCCTCATCTTCATATCGAACTGCGTCATAACGGCGAACTTATTGATCCGAATTCAGTCCTTTCCGGCTGATAATGCCAAAAAACGGCGGTCATACTACTGCATGACCGCCTGATTTTTTTAATTTGTCAATATATCCAATGAAAGCTTTCTCGAATCAACATCGAAATACTGGTCAGCAATTGCTACATATTCACGGAAACAGATTTTTCCGTTAAACAGCATAACATCACCCTCATCAGGAATTCCGATATCTTCAAGCTGTTCGTCAGTAAGCGAATTAAGAAGAACGGTATTTTCCTTTTCCGCAACAAACAGCCTATTGCCGTAACTGTCGAGATGTTCGTCGTTGAAGATCTCATACGCATCGCTGTTAAAATCGCTGAAATAGATACGTGCATCTTTTTTTGTCTCAAGCTCATCAATAAGCTTTGAGGAGGGATTAAGAACGTAATATCTGCCGCCTGATTCCCTGCCTATTCCGAAAATCTCCAGTTGTTCATCATTAAGGCTGTCAAGCCTTACAACGTCAACGTCGGATGCAGTCTGCCCGATCTGTTTTCTGAGCGGAACTGTAACCTCATCGAGAACAAGTTTCTCGTCGTAAGTATAGCCCAGTTTTTTCAGATTATCCTCGCTGAGATGGATAAGAATATTATCCGAAATGCCGTTGAGCTGTTCCGTAGTTTCACCACGGCTCTGGGTGATCCACTGAACGTCGATATTTTCGCATATAGGTCTTTCAACGTGTATCTGACGCTCCATATTTTTAAGTTTGAATGTAACATAGGGATATTTCAGATCAGCGTAATTCGGTTCAACATAGATTGCCGTACTTCCTTTTGATCTGTCAAGAGTATTTACAACACGATAGCGGTATTTTCCTGACGACGAAACTCCGCTTGCAATTTCTTTCTCTTTGACCGGAGTTGCAAAGAAAGATGTGAACAGAAAATATCCCAGTGCTCCGAAAATGTAGAGAAGCAGGGTAACGGTTCCGAGAGCCGTCTTGATTCCTTCTCCTGCCCCTGACAGCAGAAGAATCGCCACTCCGGTTAAGATGATCGGAAGGATAATTCCCCATTCTCCGAAATAAAACAATACCACAGGCAGCATTGCCGGCAGGATTATGAAACTTGAAATCCTTGTAACGATCTGTTTGCGGGTATAGAGCATTATGACGACAGCAAGCACTGAAACTGCAATGGTTATCAGACATAGTGAGAGCTTTGCATGAATATATATATCATAAAACAATGACAGATAGCAAAGCCGGCACACTCCGTAAGTATATATAAGCCCCAGAAATGCCACAACCCTTTTAGTCCAGACATTTTCAAAAAAACTTTTCATTTTAACCTCCGATGAAATCAGACTTTTCCGTTTTTGACCGGTACATCTAATTATATCATTTTTTGTTTCAAGATACAAGCTTTTCCGGAAATTTTTCTGAAAAATTCCGCATTTTTATGTATAAACACGAATCGGACTTCATTTACTTTACAAATTATGTCAAATGGGGTATAATTAAAGTGTTGGAAATATATGGGAAGCTCTGAAACTGAAAGGTATCAAATATGAAATCACACTTTTTTTATCCGGCAAGAATAATTTTTTCTGTTCTTGCTGTTATATGTATGATAATGATATTCCGTTTTTCATGTGAAGATTCTGAACGATCATCAGAAACAAGCGGTAAAATAACTAAAACTGCCGTTCATATCGCAGTAGACAACTATGATGAACTGCCAAAAGAAAAGCAGATGTCCATTTTTGATAAAGCGACCTTTGTAATACGGAAATCCGCTCATTTTTCTCTGTATGCCCTGCTCGGATTCATGGTCTCAATGGCGGCAGGACGCAGAAAGCTTTTCAGTCCGGTCTCGGCAGGAGTGATCGTATTCTGTTTTCTGTATGCACTTTCCGATGAAATACATCAGTATTTTGTTCCCGGACGCTCATGTGAATTCCGTGATATGATGATTGACACTTCCGGTGCTCTCACAGGAATGCTTGTATCTCTGTTCATACTGTTTGTGCTGCGAAAACTTTTCGGGAATAGATCATCCGATACCAAAAATTCATAGTTTTACATAAATTGAAACAGGGAATGCACCGATGCATTCCCTGTTTTGAATTTTGTGACTTAATTAGTGCATTCCGCCTTTGAAGAAGAAATTATCCTGAATGATGAGGGAACATCCGCCAAGGAAATTATTTTTTCCTTCAAGCTTGCTGAGAACAACTCTGTCGGCAATATCCTCACTGACAAGGCGTATCATCTCTCTCTTTACATAATCAAACTGCTTTTCGTTAAGTTTGAAATTATGCAGAACAATCTTCTTTGCAAAATGGCTGATTGCCAGATTATTAAGAAGAACAGTATACTTGGAAATAATATCATCAACCAGAGACTTGACAGGTTCTTCGCCTCTCATCAGTGCCATAAATACGTTTTCAACCGTGATATTATTTTTGTCGCCGTCCGTCAATTCGTAAAGCACA